>NZ_JBSFUU010000051.1:0-64970 GCF_053591955.1 Streptomyces sp. NPDC002845
GACGACCTCGCGCACCGCCCCCGCGGAGGTGCTCGTCAGGTCGGAGCGACCGATGGTCGCGGTGGTCTTCAGCTGCGGCTTGCCCGCGGGCACCGTAAGACTGGCGGCCGGGTCGTCAGCGAAGCAACTGGCCGCGGTGAGCAGCCATTCGCGGTCGACCAGGACGCCGGAGCAGCCGCGGTCGTGGCCGCCGATGATGAGCTGCGCGGTGTAGGCGTGGGTGGTGTCGGAGGCGGGTGAGGCGGGGCCGGTCACGGCGGCGGCGGGTACGGCGCACAGCGCGATCGGGCCTACTGTCAGGGCCGCCGCCAGCGCGGCGAGACGCACGGGTCTGGTGTGTCGCATGAATTCCGTTCCTTGGTGGCAGGTCTGGCAAGAGGACTCGGCTGGGCGCTACTTGGAGGTCCTGATCTCCACGAGCAGGTGCTCGCGGCCCTCTTCGTCCGCGCTCTCGCCCACCGCGGTCCAGGTGTTCTTGTCGATCTCGAAGGTCTTCTCCTCGGACCCGACCGTCATGTCGACCTCGGTGTTGTAGTCGTTGCCCCGGATGACATAGACGGCGGGGATCTCCATGGTCAGCCAGCCGGAATCGCCGGTGACCTTGAAGCAGATCGTCTCCGCGTTCCGCCGGGCCATGACCTGCAGCAGGTTGGTGCCGCTCGCGCAGTCGGCGAGCGTGATGTGGCCGTCACCGCGCTTGAGGACGATGTCCTGCTCCTCCAGGATCTTGTCCGCCTGCGGGTAGTTGAAGTCCTCGACCGCGTAGCCCGGAGCCTCGTCGGCGACGGCGACAGCGGGGCCGTCGGCTTCCGTCCGGGAGGGGCCGGCCCCCAGCACGGTCCACGCCAGGGCACCGGCGGCCACCGCCGCGCCCAGCATGCGCACTATGAATTTCTTCTGACGCGGCTTCGCCGCAACCATGGATCTCGCCTTCATCGCAGTAATGGATTCCTTTACTTCCGGCTGGATGTCTGCAATCCAGCCCATCGACAGGTGCGATGGTCTCTGTAATTCGAATTTCCCCAGGCGCTGCCCGCCTGCTGTCCAGTGGGCAGCACAAACAAAGGCGCACGAATGTTTGCCGCGACCGGGGAATACTCCGGGGCTAGACGTCGTACTCCATCAGGACACTGAGCAAAGATCCGTCGAGCATGCTGTCCTGCAGCGCGGCGCCCATGTACGCGGCCACCGCCGCGATCACCGGGGCGAGTCCGGGGTAATCCGCGCCGGACGTCTCCCACCGTGCCTGCACCGCGTCCCACCAGGGGTGCGGTGGGGACGGCTCGGCGTCCGGTTCCCCGGGCTCGAACAATTCACCGCACTTTCCGTCCTGCCAGTGCGCGAATACGTTCATGCCGTCCCCGCCCAGCAGCACGCTGAAGGTCTCGGTGCCCCGGGACAGTGCGGAGAGCACCTCGGTCAGCGTCCCGTCGACCCCCCACTCCTCGAAGCAGAACGACCAGTCACCGAGCGACCCCGCACGCAGGACCGTCCCCTCGGCCTTCCTGGCACGGCTCTCGTCCGCGATGTCCCGGGCCTGCTCCCGGTCGAGGAGCCGGGCGTGGCCGGGGGCAGCGCCGTACCGGACAAGAATCTCTTCAGGTGTGATGCCCCGGGTGAACGTCACACACCACGAATCCGCATGGTCGACCCAGGCCCATGGACCGCACAATGATTCATTCACCCGTACTTCCTCCTCCACATCTGAATAAGGGCCGAGATTTATCAGGCGACGATATTAGCGAGGAAGGGGTCCTTGTCAACGATGCGGTTCATCTGCTTGAACGAACTGTACTTTCCGCCGGCGGAGATGTTGGACTGCAAGGTGATGTGCGCGCGAATGCACTGCTCGTCGCACGAGTCGACCCCCGAGAGGCCCGGGAACAGGTTCTGGAACTTGTCGCTGCTCCTCGAACCGCACGTGTACTTGCGGTTGTTGTTCGCGATGCTCTTGTTCGCCGAGTTGATGCCGTGCAGGGGAGCCCAGTTCCGTTGCCGCTGCGCGAAGAGATAGCCGGCGGAGGCGGAGGCGTGCACCGGGTCGGAAAGGCTGAACTCCAGGACCGGATCCACGTCGGGGTCGGGTATCACACATCCGGTGAGCGTCGGCATCTCCGTGTCACAACGGATCATGGCCGTTGCCGGGCTGTCCCACGTGGCGTTCGGGTCGACCGGCGTGGCACCCGTTGCGGTGACGTACAACTTGTACTGCGTCTGGAACGAGAAGCGCGTCTTGGCGGACGGCACTGCTCCGTCGTAGGTGACTTCTCCCGTGGCCGACTGCCCCTGCGTCAGCGTACGGGTTCCCCACCACGGGGTTCTCATGGTCGTCGTGCAGTCGGAGGCGCAGTCCACGGTCATCTTGACATTCAGGCTCGTCACCCGGCCCTCGACGCCGGTGACCTTGACCGTGATCTGCTCACGTATGTCGGTGCTCTTGCAGCTGGTCTCAAGCTTGCTGCTGACCTGCAGGAAACCCCGGCCCACCTGCTTGCCGTTCTCGTCGTACAGCGTGTAGGTCACCTGCTGGCCGCTCAGACACATGCCGCCTGTGCGTGTCCAGGTCCAGACCCCTGGCGTCACCGAGCACGCGGTGGGGGTGACTGGTTCCTCGACGATCGGGTCGTCCATGCCGGGATCGATGTCCTCGGGGTCCTCGGGCTCCTCGGCCGCGAGGGTCGAGGCGGCCTCGCCGGTCTCCTCCGCGGTCGCGCTCAGAAAGGTCGCATCCGTCCGGCTCGCGCTCCCTGTCCGCGGCGACGTGAACTCGACGCATCCCTCGACCGCGCCGCCGGCGGCGTCCCGGGCGGACGACGGTATCGCGGAGCACGAGCCGTCGCCCGTCACGTCGGCCTGCCCCTGGCGAGGCTTGCCCGCAGCCGAGTCCGGAGGCGGGACGGTGGTGAGCGGGTGCTGCGTCTCCGGCGCCCGCTGCTCGTCGGTGGACGCGGCCGCGCCGCCCGCCACGCCGAGGGACAGCGCCGCTGTGAACGAAGCGACGGGCGCAATGACCTGCCGTGTCTGAAGGGCCATCCTCTTCTCTCTGTTGACACGCTGCTGATGCGCCGCCGATGCACTGTCATGCCGCCCGGGAACCCGCAGGAACTCACGCGAAGGGTTTTCTCCGCCGCGGCCGCCGCAATGTTGGCGCACACCTTCATTGCAGCCCTGAATTCGCGGCCGCCGGTCGGAAACCCGACGGGACCAAGGTGGCCGTGAAAGCGCCGGCAATTCGAAGAGATCCCCCACCCGAAGTACCTTCCTTGCCCCCGGACTTCGCTTCGGTCCGTCCATGTCACTCCCCTCCCGGCGCCCTCGTCCAGTCACGAACTGGTCGAAAGCGCACCGGAGTTGGGGATTCCGCGTGACGCTGCACACACTCCAGAAGGGTTGCGTCAATCTTTGTGAAGGAAGTGTGAAAACTGCCGCGACTCTCCCGGTCGCCACACTGGATCTCCTGGTGAGAATTTCCCTGACGGTCGCTCAATTTGCTCCGAAACCAATTGATTTCCGCTCCGGAACGCGTTGATATGGTCCCGTACATTGCGCAGCAGTTCTGCGCCGCGCCAGTCGGCGCAGATGTGTCTCAGCTTTGTCCGCCAACAGACACGACGAGGACAACACTCTTATGCAGACGACGTTCTGGAGTCGCAGACACCTCCTCGGCGCGGTCGCCGCTGTGACGGCCGCCGCCGCCACTCCCCTGTCGATCACGTCCACGGCCCGCGCCGCCACCACCGAGGACCCGGCGACCGACCCGCCCGCCCTGCCGGACACCGAACGGGCGAAGGTGGTCAAGTCGTGGTTGACGGGCGGCAAGGCCACCAAGGCGGCGGCTGCCGATGTCCTTCACGGCACCAATGCCGAGATCCAGACCTTCCTCGCCGAGACACTGCCGAAGGTGACGGTGGAGGACAACCGCGTCGCGGTCGCCGGCGCCCTCGCCCATGCGGGCAAGGGCATGCGCCGCGAGGCCGTCGCCGCCCTCGACAACGGTGACAGCGCCATAGCCGACTTCCTCAAGGACGGATTCAAGCCCGCTCTCCTGGAAGACCTGCGCGTGGTGACCTCCACCGTGTCCGCCACCGACGGCAAGGCGGTCCAGCGGGAGGCGTCCGCCGCCCTGGACGCGGGTACACAGCAGGCGCTGGAGGACTTCCTGACGAAGGGCCAGTACACGGCCCGCCTGGAGGATGCCAGGGTCCAGGTCTCCGCCATGCTGTTCAACGGCGGGCCCGAGGTGCGCAAGTACGCCGACCGCGCCCTGAGCGGGACGGCGTCGGACGTCCAGTGGTTCCTCGACACCGGCCAGCACATCGCCCGCGCCCGCGACCAGGAAGCGGCGACCATCGAGGAACTCGTCGCGGTCGTCGAGCGGGAGGGCAAGCGCGCACAGGCAGAGACCGACCTGGCCGTCGAGAACTCCGAGCGGGCCCAGACCGCCGCCCAGGAGGCCAAGGAAGCGGCGGAGAAGGCCGCCGCCGAGGCCGCGGCCGCCAAGGAGGACGTGCGGAAGGCCGCGTCCGCCGCCCGCAAGGCGGCCGGCGCGGCCAAGGGCGCGGCCAACGCCGCCCGCACCGCCATCAACGCCTCCAACGCCGCCGTGACCGCCGCCCGCCGCGCCTCCTGGGCGGCCACCGCCGCCTCCCAGGCCGCGTCGAACGCCGGTGGGGCCGCGTCCCGCGCCTACAACGCCGCCATCGCCGCCTCCAAGGACGCCTCCAAGACCGAGGCGGCCAAGAACGCCGCGATCGCCGCCCGCAACGCCGCCGACAAGGCCCGATCCGCGGCCAGGGCCGCCGACTACGCGAGGTCCGCCACCGCGCAGGCCGCCAACGCCAGTTCCTCGGCCGCCTCCGCCGCCCGCAACGCCGCTGCCGCCGCCAACGCCTCCGCGCAGGCCGCGGCCTCGGCCGGGGTCGCCCAGTCGCAGGCCGCGGAGGCCAAGCGCCAGGCCGACATCGCGACCGCCGCCGCCAACCGCGCCACCAACGCCGCCTCCACGGCCCAGGCCCTCGCCAACACGGCGGCCTCCGCGGCCCGCGCCGCGCGAGACGCCGCCAACTCCGCCGCCGACCACGCGGACAAGGCAGCCGACGCCGCCGAGGAGGCCGTGAAGTACGCGGGCCAGGCCATCGACTACGCCAACAAGTCCACCGCGCACGCCGCCGAGGCGGTGAAGGCGGCCAACACCGCGACCGAGACCGTGGAGAACGCCCTCGCGGTGGAGCAGGCGGCGCGGGACGCCGAGCTGGCCCGCCTGCGGGAGGAGAAGCTGCAGGCCTTGGACGAGGCCCGGCTGCTGTCCCGGATCGAGGCGGAGGAGCGGGCCGAGTACGAGAACAAGCGCGCCCAGGAAGCACAGACCGAGCAAGCCGTCAAGGACCTGATCGCCCAGGCGGAGCAGGCCCTGTGGGAGAACGGCGACCTGGCACTCGCCACCACGCTGGGCCGCAAGGCCGCCACCGGTCTGCTCTCCGCCAAGGGCGCGTGGACGCGTCAGGCCGCCCAGTTCGCGCTGGCCGGCAGCGACAACGACGTACTCAACTGGGTCGACCTGGACCGGGCCATCGCCCAGCATCAGGACGACCGGGAGACCGTCCTCTACATCGCCCAGATATCCAACCCCACCATCGCCCAGGCCGCCCAGGCCGCTCTGGAGAGCTCCAGCGCCAGGGCGGTGGGCGACTTCCTCACCTCCGGGGTGATCCGGGCCTCGCAGGACGACAACCGCGTACAGATCGCCCGCATCATCAACGAGAAGCCCGGCAAGGCCGTCATCAAGGCGGCCAACGACGCGCTCGACGCGAACACCCCTCAGGCCCTGCAGGACTTCTTCGACCGCACCTACCCCGCCGCGGTACGGGAGGACGACGCCGTCACCACCGCGACGTCCGTCGCCACCGGAGGCGAGTACACCAAGGCGTACGGGGAGGTCGCCCTGGAGGGGCCGACGTGGATGCGCAGGAACTTCGTCCAGGTCGTGCAGTACACGGCGGCACAGCTCGATCACGACTCGGCCACCCACATCGCCGCGATCCGCGGGGCGATCGCGGCCGCGGCCAAGATCGCCCACACGGCGCAGCAGAACGCGGCGCTGGCGTCGAAGGCGGCGGCGGACGCCCGCGAGGCCGCCTCGGAGGCGCAGGACTGGGCGGACAAGGCGCTGGCATCGGCACAGAAGGCCGACGAATACTCCACGCAGGCGCGGCAGAACGCCAATGCGGCGGACAAGTCGGCCGCGGACGCGCGGGCCTCGGCGAGCCAGGCGAAGACGGCGGCGGCGACCGCCCGCGGAGCGGCCCGGTCGGCGAACTACTCGGCGAACAAGGCCATCGACGCCGCCCGCTCCGCCGTGAACTCCGCCAACAGCGCGGCGGCGTCCGCGGCCAGTGCCCACCAGGCCGAGCTCGCCGCGGGCCGGGACGCCAACGCGGCGGCGGCCGCGGCCAGCGAGGCCCGTGCCATCGCCACCCAGAAGCGCGAAGCCGAGATCCGGGAGGCCGCCCGCGAGCGCGCCGAGGAGGCGCGCCGGGAACGGGAGAACGGCCGGGACCCCGCCGACAACGAGACCAACGACCAGGTCAACCCGAACGGCAGCAACCCCGGGAAGGAGGACTGGTGGTCCGACGCCGGCTGGTGGGCCGACGCCCTCGGCTACGTCAGCGTCGGAACGGGACTCATCGCCGTCGGCCTGGGCCTCGCCAGCCTCGCCTTTCCCCCGCTGCTCGCGGGCGCGGCGGTCTTCGGCGCCATATCGTTCGGAGCCGCCGCGCTGAGCACCGTGTTCACCGGCATCGAGTACGGGTTCACCAGCGGCGAGTTCTACGAGTCCGCCATCACCACCGCCACAAGCGTGTTCACGCGCGGCCAGTCGAAGTGGCTGGTCCCCGCCGCCAAGAAGGCGGCCCCGGTGGTCAACAAGGTCGCACAGGAAGGCAAGGAGCTCGTGTCCTCGATCACCAGCGGACTGTCGTCAGTCTTCTGACCGCCGTCCGGGCCGACCTTGTGTCCACGGCCCTGGCCCCACGTGCCAGGGCCGTGGAGCGGCCCGCCGGCCGTCCCTGGTCCCGCGACGGGTGACTTTCTCCTGCCCGCACTGACAACGAAGGCATGACAACGATGAGACATCGCCCCCTGCCATCCATAGGTCTGCGGTCGGCACTGATATCCGTGCTGACCGCGCTGACCCTGACCGCCGCCACCGGCGCGGCCTCGGCCAAGGCCCCCGAGGCGGACGAGCCCCGCCCGCTGGCCACGATCGACCCGGCCGACCTCCCCGACAGCCCGCTCCCGATACGGACCAGCACCGTGCCGATACCGTCCGGCGAACAGTGCGACTCCACCGCCCCGGGCTCAAGCGAGCGCGCGGCGGGCGCCGTCCGGGTCTGTGTCACCACGAGCCCGAAGCCTGCCACCCGCACCGCCCTGGCCGCCGCCCCCACCACCACCACCGCCGCCGCTGCTGCTGACGAAGAGGCAGCGAAGGCGACCTGCACGATCACCAGTCCGGGCACTTTCAACTACACCCGGCACGACTACTGCATGACGGGCCTGACCGTCCTCTACAAGCTGTACAACGAGAAGGGCACCGAGCTCGGAACCGGCACCCTGGACGTGTCGACCAACACGGAGCTACCGGCCGACGGCACCGCCTGGGACGAGCACGTGACCGTGAGGATGACCGGTGCGACCGGCCAGGTCACCAGTCTGATCGTCAAGTTCAGGTCGTCGTGCGACTCCTGCAACGCCACGCAGAGCACACCCTGGTGGGGCAACAGGACACTCACCGTGGGCCAGTCCGCCAGCGGTGACGTCTCCTACTCCTCCAGCCCTGCCCCCGAGACCTCGGTCGAGTTCACCACGTCGTACACCCTCTATGTCTCGACCGCCGGTGCCACGCCCGTGGACCCGACGGCAAGCTGGAGCAACCCCCGGAAGATCCGCTGCGACGACGACGTACGGGACGTGACGGGCGGCGGCACCTCGCCCGGCCCCGGCTGCGTCTTCCCCCACGTCCGACCCGCGGTGGAGATGAGCCTGGCCCCCTACGTGCAGGGCGACCCCGGCTCGGGCCAGGGCGCCGCCGCGGCCACGTACCTGTGGGCCCAGAACTTTCTCGTCGACAGCTGGGGCCGTGAGACACCGCTGACCCGTGCGAAGTACGGCGCGGAGGAACGCAGGGCCCGGACCTGTGGGGACCGGAGCGCGAAGCCCTTCGTCCACCTGAGGGACATCGTGCCGGACGACTCCTGCGACGAGTTCCCCTTCGCCGCCACATACGAGGGCGGCACGAACGGAGGGTTGTGCGCCGAGGTCATTCCCCAGTGGGAGGACGGCGTCTGGCGGATCTACACCGTCGAAGGCGACCCGGACCCGACCCCCGGCATGCCCTGCGTACGCGGCCACGTTCCGCAACCGGACAACAGCTCGGCCGGCTCGAAGGTCCGCTGGGCGTTCGAGAAGGAACGAGTGCTGGACGGCGAGAAGTTCCTGGTCAACATAGCCTGAGGCCGTAGCCTTGCCCCGTCTCTCCGGGCCCGGAGGGACGGGGCAAGGCAGGCGACGAGAGAGAAGGAAGCGAGAGTTCGGATGACCTGGACGAACCCCTGGAGCTGGGCGCACGACCAGCTGGTGTCCTTCAATCTCGTACGCGACCGCTCACCGGACGACGTCCTGTGGTGCTACGACGCCGACCCGGCCCAGGCACGGACGATGACGCGTCAGGAGTCCGACGCGGCCTTCGGGCTGCCGGACGAGGGGACGGTGTTGCGCGTGGGCCGGGCCGGCGCGTGGTCGTTCTGCTTCGAGAACTGGCTGCCGGTGGGATTCGATCCGGGGCTGCTCGAACGGCTCTCCGCGGGGACGGACACCATCCACTACTTCCGGAACCCCAAGGGGGGCCGGTTCGTCAAGCATCTGCGCGACGGCCGGAACGTGGAGAGTTTCGAACTGGGCATGCTGCCCGCTCCGTCGGAGGAAGCACCACTGGGCCTTCACCGCGCGATCGAGCGGCGTGCCGGCGAGACGGGGGAGGGTCCCGACCCTGCATCCCGGCACCGTGCGCTCTGGGAGGTGCTGAGCGAACTGGTCGGCGTCCGTCTGGACACCGCGCTCGTCAACGGTCCGCTGCCCACCGTCCTCCGCCGCAGCGGACCGCTCGGACCTGACACGCAGGGCCCCTCGGCGCACGGGCGCGGGCTCGCGTCCCCGCCGCCTGTCGGCCGGGCCGGCCGACGTGGACTGGGGAAACCGATCGGCCGACTCGTCCCCGGGAAGCCGGAGGCACCGGACGACCGCGCCTGACGGCCGGTCCGGTGCGGCGCGCCGACACCGCTCGGGAGCCGGGAATCCGAAGACCGCTCGGGACCTTGCAGTGGGCCGGACGGCATGGGGGCGCCCGGCGTCGATCGCCGGGCGCCCCCAACCCCGTAAGAACCGGACTTACTCCCCGAGCAGCCTCCGCACCCGCTCCTGCCCCACCGCCAGCAGCAGCGTGGGCAGTCGCGGCCCGGTGTCACGCCCGACCAGCAGGTGGTACAGCAGCGCGAAGAACTTCCGCTGATGTGTCTTGATCTCCGCCGGCAGCTCCTTGGGCGTCGCGTCGGCGGGGAATCCGGCCTGGACCTTGGGCACGCCGTACACGAGGTGGGTTAGCCCGTCCAGCGACCAGTGGTCGTCCAGCCCGTCGAGGAGCAGCCGCAGCGAGCCCTGCCCCTGCTCGTCGAGGGACTTCAGCAGCTCGGCGTCGGGCTCGTCCCGCACGATGGTGCGCTGGTCGGCGGGGACCTGGGTGTTGATCCAGGCCTCGGCCTTGTCGTACCGGGGCCGGGCCTCGTCCAACGTACCCAGCGGGTTCGCCGGGTCGAGCTCGCTGAGGATGCGCAGCGCCTGGTCCTCGTGCCCGGCGGTGATGTCGGCCACGGACGCGAGCGTCCGGTACGGCAGCGGCCTGGGCGTCCTCGGCAGCTCACCGGCGGCCGTGCTGACGGCGCGCGAGTGGGCGGCGATGTCGGCGGGCAGCGCGCTGCCGTCGGCGACCTTGGCGTCGAGGCGGTCCCACTCGTCGTACAGCCGCTGGATCTCCTGGTCGAAGGCGATCTTGAAGGACTGGTTGGGCCGACGGCGGGCGTAGAGCCAGCGCAGCAGCTGCGGCTCCATGATCTTCAGCGCGTCGGCCGGGGTCGGCACCCCGCCCCGCGACGAGGACATCTTCGCCATGCCGCTGATGCCGACGAACGCGTACATCGGCCCGATGGGCTGCTTGCCGCCGAAGATGCCGACGATCTGCCCGCCGACCTGGAACGACGACCCCGGCGAGGAGTGGTCGACACCGCTGGGCTCGAAGATCACGCCCTCGTAGGCCCAGCGCATGGGCCAGTCGACCTTCCAGACCAGCTTGCCGCGGTTGAACTCGCTCAGCCGGACCGTCTCGGAGAAGCCGCAGGCGGTGCAGGCGTACGTCAGCCCGGTCGAGTCGTCGTCGTACGCGGTGACCGTCGTCAGGTCCTTCTCGCAGTTGCCGCAGTACGGCTTGTACGGGAAGTACCCGGCGGCGCCGGAGCTGCCGTCGTCCTCGGCGGCCGCTCCCGACCCCTCGGCGGCCTCCAGCTCGGCTTCGTCGACGGGCTTCTGCGACTGCTTCTTCGCCGGGGCCTTCTTGGTCCGGTACTGGTCGAGGATCGCGTCGATGTCCCCCCGGTGCTTCATCGCGTGCAGGATCTGCTCGCGGTAGACACCCGAGGTGTACTGCGCGGTCTGGCTGATCCCGTCGAACTCGACGCCCAGCTCGGCCAGCGACTCGACCATGGCGGCCTTGAAGTGCTCGGCCCAGTTGGGGTGGCCGGAGCCCTTGGGTGCCGGCACGGAGGTGAGCGGCTTGCCGATGTGCTCCGCCCAGGACTCGTCGACGCCCGCGACACCGTTCGGCACCTTCCGGTACCGGTCGTAGTCGTCCCACGAGATGAGGTGCCGCACCTGGTGCCCCCGCCGCCTGATCTCGTCGGCGACGAGGTGCGGGGTCATGACCTCCCGGAGGTTCCCCAGGTGGATCGGGCCCGAGGGCGACAGCCCCGAGGCGACAACTACAGGTTTGCCCGGCGCCCGACGCTCCGACTCCTCGATGACCTCATCCGCGAAACGGGAGACCCAGTCGGTGGTCTCGGTGCTCTGAGCCACGATCGGCACGTCCTCTTTTTCTGGTTACTCGACCACAGCCGGTACGGTCGCACAGCTGCCCGCCTCATTCTCCCAGCTCTCCCCACAACTACGAAAACGCGTTGTCGTCAGGCGCCGCCGGGCTCGGAGCCGGCCCGGCCGGAACGGCGGGTCAGTTCCACACCCGGATGTCGAGGGTGACGGCGGCACCACCGTCGATCACGTCGGTGACGGTGACCCAGGACCACCGTCCCCCCGGATGTGCGGGCGCACAGCTCCATTCCGTCCTTCAGTTCGCTGCTGCTGATCCCCGAGCTGAACCGGGTCTGCTGGTCACACGTCCCGGGCTCGGGTGTCTGCCCGGTGACCACGGCGATCCGTTCGTTGTTGAGTCCTCCGTTGAGGTACAGATCGTTGCCGTCGACCCGGTATCGCTCCACTGCCCAGTTGTCCGCCTGCGAGTCCAGGTCGATGCTGTAGGGGCTGTTGAGGGCGATCCCGCTCTGCTCCCGGCGCAGCGCCGACTGCGTGGACTGGGCACTCGGTTCCCCTCCGGTGCCCTGCTCCCGGGCCGACGGGGTCACGGTGACGGTGGCGGCGGCGGGAGCGGGCTTGGCGTCACCGGCCTCGACCTGAACGTGTTGGTCGCGCTGCCGAAGACCACGGTGATCAAGGCCGCGGCGACCGCCCCGCCCGCACCGACCAGCGCGGGCACCAGCCAAGGGGCCCGTCCCCGCGGAGCGGTACGCCGCCCGGGATCTCCGTCCGGTGTCGGCGTACCGGTTGCAGACGTCGTCCTGCTGTCCGTCGTCACCTCGTCACTTACCGCCCGCCGCCCACCCTCACCCGAGAAAACGGCTTTACCCCCCATGGGATACTGGCCGTGTCTATCCATCCCCACGAGGAGAACGGCACCCACTCCTATGGCCTCGGTCACGTCCCTCACCGCCTCCGTCCACCAGCGCCTCGCGACCGCCCTCTCGGCTGCCATGCCGGAGGCCGCCGACGCGGACCCGCTGCTGCGACGCAGCGACCGGGCGGACTACCAAGCCAACGGGATCCTCGCTCTCGCGAAGAAGGCGAAGGCGAACCCGCGCGACCTCGCGACCCAGGTCGTCGCCCAGGTCGAGTCCGGCGACGTGATCAAGGACATCGAGGTCTCCGGCCCCGGCTTCCTGAACATCACGATCACCGACAACGCGATCACGGAAACCCTCGCGGAGCGCTACGCGGACACCGACGGCCGCCTCGGCGTCCCGTACGCCGACAACCCGGGCACGACGGTCATCGACTACGCGCAGCCGAACGTGGCGAAGGAGATGCACGTAGGCCACCTCCGCTCCGCCGTGATCGGCGACGCGGTCGTCCAGCTCCTGGAGTTCACCGGCGAGAACGTGATCCGGCGCCACCACATCGGCGACTGGGGCACCCAGTTCGGCATGCTCATCCAGTACCTGGACGAGCACCCGCACGAGCTGGACCACAAGGATGCCGAGGTGACGGGTGAGGAGGCGATGTCCAACCTCAACCGGCTCTACAAGGCGGCGCGGAAGCACTTCGACTCCGACGAGGAGTTCAAGACGCGCGCACGGCGCCGGGTCGTGGACCTCCAGGCGGGCGAACCGCACACCCTCGCCACATGGCAGAAGTTCGTCGACGAGTCGAAGATCTACTTCTACTCGGTCTTCGAGAAGCTCGACATGGAGATCCGGGACCCGGACATCGTCGGCGAGTCGGGCTACAACGACATGCTCGACGAGACCTGCCGCCTCCTGGAGGAGTCCGGAGTGGCCGTCCGCTCGGAGGGCGCCCTCTGCGTCTTCTTCGACGACATCAAGGGCCCGGACGGCAACCCGGTCCCCCTGATCGTCCGCAAGTCCGACGGCGGCTACGGCTACGCGGCGACGGACCTCTCCGCGATCCGCGACCGCGTCTTCAACCTGAAGGCGAACAGCCTCCTCTACGTCGTCGACGTCCGCCAGTCCCTCCACTTCAAGATGGTCTTCGAGACGGCGCGGCGGGCCGGCTGGCTGGGCGACCACGTCAAGGCCCACCAGCTCGCCTTCGGCACGGTCCTCGGCAAGGACGGCAAGCCGTTCAAGACGCGTGAGGGCGAGACGGTCCGGCTGGAGGACCTCCTCGACGAGGCGGTCGACCGCGCCACGGCCGTCGTACGGGAGAAGGCCGAGAAGGTCGGCCTGGCCGACCAGGAGATCGAGGAGAACGGCCGGTACGTCGGCATCGGCGCGGTGAAGTACGCCGACCTGTCGACCTCGGCCGTACGGGACTACAAGTTCGACCTGGACCAGATGGTCTCGCTGAACGGCGACACGTCCGTCTACCTCCAGTACGCGTACGCCCGTATCCAGTCGATCCTCCGCAAGGCGGGCGAGGCCCGCCCCGCCGCCCACCCGGAGCTCGCGCTCGCCCCGGCGGAGCGCGCGCTGGGCCTGCACCTGGACCAGTTCGGCGAGACCGTGCTCGACGTGGCGTCGGCGTACGAGCCGCACAAGCTGGCGGCGTACCTGTACCAGCTGGCGTCCCACCTGACCACGTTCTACGACCAGTGCCCGGTCCTGAAGGCCGAGACCCCCGAGCAGGTGGAGAACCGCCTGTTCCTGGTCGACCTGACGGCCCGCACCCTCCACCAGGGCATGGCCCTGCTGGGCATCAGGACGCCCGAGCGGCTCTGACGCCGACACGTCTTGGGGACGTGCCCGGACCACCGGGCACGTCCTGCTCGGGGTACAGATTCGTCATCTGCTTCTCCAGTGCTTCTCCAGTTCTCCGCTTCTCCAGCTCGCCGACCCGGCCGGCGTCGCATCTACATCGCGGGCGCCTCACAGGCTCACGCCGAGTTGCCCGAACTCCCGTAGTAGCCGCCCGCCAGGCCCACCAGCCGGCGCATCTCCTCCTCGATGCGGTTGGCGACATCTCCCGCGCCCGCGTCGGCCAGGCCGCTGGTGAGGAGCTGCGCGTAGAGGCCGCTGAAGTAACGGACGGTGCTGAAGACATGATCGTTCACGTCGACGGCTCCGCCCCTGGCGGAGAGGCTGTTGGCATCGTCGAGCACCTGGTTGATCTGCTGCGTGATCTCGTCCCGGGCGTCATGCGTCAGCGTCACCGCCCGGCCGACCTGGGCGAGGATGGAGTGGCAGGACCGGCCGAGTTCCCGCAGCAGCCGCTGGTCACGGTTGAGGGGGGTGGTCGCCGTGGCCGCGGGACGGTAGCCGGAGGCGATCCGAGGGCCGGCCACGATCGGCTCGTAACGGCGGATGTCGATCGCGCTGGTGGCGCCGAGCGCCGCACGGAAGCACGGGTGGACGTGAAACTCCGTCTCGTGCGGCTGCACCGTCAGGTCGTCGTCGCTCGCGAACACCACGTCGTTGCCGCGCCGCACCCCGAGGAAGCCGACCCCGTACAGGATGTCGATGGCCCCGGAGAGCGTCAGCGCGTCGGCGTACGCGGGGAACAACCGGTGGAGGGTCTCGGCCGCCGCCTCGAAGCGGCTGCCGAGCGCGGTGCGGGTGACGACGTATCCGGTGTTCTGGAAGAGCGGGAAGAGGTGTTTGAGAAAGGGATGCGCGACCATGTACTCCAGCGCCAGGTCCTTCAGCTTCCACGCGGAGAACTGCCGGCTCGCCTGGAGCACGTCCGCCTCCGTGATCCGCTCCCGGCTGTGGATCAGCCAGGCGGTCTCCTGGCAGAGGTTGAGGAACTGGATGGCGTCGCGTGGCCGCGGCAGACAGCGGCGGAAGAGGTACGTCGCCGTCTCTTCGTCGCCCACGGTCCGCGGGAAGAGCTCCCGCCACAGCCGCTCCGCGGTCAGTTCCGCTCCGGCGGAGGCCTGCGCGCGGGCCAGGGCGAGGTCCCGCAAGGCCTGTTCCGTCCAGGTGATGCGCAGTTCGTCGCCATGGAACTTGTCGCCCTCCCCGAACGACAGTGAGTCGTAGATGTCCGCGCGCAGGAACAGCAGGAACCGTACGGCCCGCCCGTACAGACTCGCCGCGTGCTTCGCCGCCAGGAGCAGTCCGATCACCATGGAGTTGCTGTCCGGTTCCGTGGACCACACCTGCTCCAGCTGGTCGACCATCAGCAGCAGGGGCCCGTGTGAGCCGTCGCAGCCCAGATCGGCGAAAGCCCCCGCCACTGCCTGCTCGACCACCTCCAACTGCCGTGTGGCCCGGGCGCCCTCGGACGGGGACTGGGCCAGGTCCACACTCGCCTTGACGCCGAACGCCTCAAGCGCCAGAGACGTCTGCAACCCTCTGGCCTCCTGCGCGAGGCGATCTCCCAGCCGTTCACCGGACAACTCGCCGTTCTGCTTCAGGAAACGGCTCAGCGCCTTCACCGAATCGGGTTTGCGGCCGTGCGCGTCCTTGACGTGCGTCACCAGGTGGCGGGCCGCGTGTACGGCGAACACATACCGCCAGATCAGCGCCTTGGCCGAGTCCCCGGGCAGCCCCTGCAACTCGAAGCGCCGGATCTCCTCCCCCGCCGCCTCGTCCGGAGTGACCAGGGCCTTCCCGCCGTCGTGCCCGCCGTCCGCCATCAACTGCATGCAAATGGCGCTCTTGCCCGAGCCCTTCCGCCCGATGATCAGCATCTTCCGCCCGGCCACCGCCGCCCGGTACGCCGCGTTGGGCAGGAACCCACCGCGCAGCAACAGCCCGTCCGTCACGTCCCGTTCGGCATCCTCGCGCCCGAAATGCAGATCAGCGAGCACCGGCCCGTCGGCCATCCCGTCCCCCTAGCGCCACCACCCCGTCGCTCTCACACGGGTCCACAGCCCACACGGTATCCGCGCGGCCCGTCCTCTCCCCCACTGAGAGGACGGGCCGCGACGTGTTCGTGCGGTCGGTCAGGTCGGCTCAGCAGGCGGGGCAGGCATTGGCCATCCGCTTGAACGCGGCCTTGGTCCCCGATCCGGCGATTCCGTCGATCGCGCCCGTGTATCCCCAGTACGTCTTGAGGTAGCGCTGCAGGGCCTTGATGGTGTTCGGGCCGACGATCCCGTCGATGCTGTCGTTGTAGTCCCAGGACTTCTTGAGCCAGCGCTGCATCGCCTTCCAGCTGTTGGTACCGAGCTGCCCGTCGATCGCGCCCGTGTAGTTCCAGCGCTCCTTCAGCGAACGCTGGATCTTCTTGGCCTGCGCGTTGCTCAGGCCGAGGTTGTTCACCGCGAGCGCGGAAGCGGCGGCCTCGGCACTCGCCACTGCCTTCGCATCCTGCGCGGGTGCCGCGACGCTGGTGCCCGCGGCCGCCAGGCTCCCCGCGGCGATACCGGCGGCGGCGGTGACGCTGACCAGCGTCCTCGTCAAGGCTCGCATCTGTTTTCCCCTCTTCGCTTTCGGTCGTATGAGCGACGCCGACCGCACCGGCCGACTCGACAACAAGACTGGAGGACCGGAGGCAACGGTCGCCACAACTGCCGCAGAGGTGACGGACTCATGAGACGTCCCACGCGCTGACGTGCGGGGACGTCATTTCCCAAGACGGTGCGGCGGGACGGCGGTAGCGGATCGGTGGCCGATTCCGGACGGGTGCCGGAACCTCCGTCCGGGCCTGCTTCCAGCCAGCGGCGGACGGAAAGAAGGAGTGCTTCAGCGCCCGCGTAACCTGACCCCCCCTTCCCGACGTTTAAGCCCTGACTTCAACGTGTGGCAGCGGTACAACGGCCGCTGCCAGCCTGGGCGCACGAAGGAACGGCATCGCACACATCCGTGCACGTCCGGGAAGGGGAGATCATGGCACGCAGTTTGAGGAGGGCGGCGGTCGCGGCCGGGGGAGCGTTCGTGCTCGCCGGTTCGCTGTTCACCGGGACCGCGGGGGCCGCCGACGAGACGACGCAGGAAGTACGGCCGACCCTGGCGTGCGGCGGGCAGTCCAGCCTGGCCGACCCGAACCTCGCGACCAGCACCAGTACCCCCAGATCAACAGCGAGCTCAAGGGGCACCGCCCAGGTGCGGGCCGGATACGTCAACGGCGTCCAGTACGGCTGGGCCCGCGCGCTGAACTCGTCGAGCAGCTACTACGTCCGCTTCGAGGTCGACATCAACGGCGACAGGGTCTGGGACTGTGCCGCGACCCGTCCGATCTCCAGCTCGATCTACTGGACGTCGGGCACCCGGACGAGTTCGAGCTCCAACGTCGCCTTCCGCGCCTGCATCACCAACTGGTCACCCGGCGCGTGCGTCTCGCCCTACGTGACGTCCTGGTGGTGACGGACGGCCCCGCCGCCCACACCCGCGAACTCCGCCCACACCACCTTGCCCAGCTCCCGCTCCCCCACGCCCCACTTGTCACTGAGCGCGGCGACGAGCAGCAGGCCACGCCCGCCTTCGTCGCCGTCCTCGGCGATACGGGGAGTCCCGCCTCCGCTGTCGTGCACCTCCACGCGGAGTAGGGCACCGTCGTACCGCAGGAACACGAGGAACTGCCGTCCGGGCGGCACCCCGTGCACGAGCGCGTTGGTGGCCAACTCGCTCACGCACAGCAGGATGTCGCCACCGCGCCCGGCTTCGACGAGTCCCCAGCCGGTCAGGGTCTCGTACGTGAACTGTCTGGCGGCGGGGACGGATCGGCGCTCGCGCCGGAAGAACCTCTGGCGGAGGGGCGGGAGTTGGGTTGTCTCGTTCACGGTACGAGAGTTGCGGAGAGTCACTACCGTGGACCACCCAGTGAACCCGTACGGAATTTCTGTACGGGTTCAGACGGGGTCGGTACGGACGGGCACGGGGAGTTGGACCGGCATGAACTCCAAGAAGCAGTCACGGAAGCGGAACCTCTCCACCATGCGGATGATCGGTGCGCAGCTGCAGGCGGCCCGCAAGGCGGCGGGGTACACACAGAAATCGCTGGGCGAGGCGGTACTCGCGGACGAGGAGACCATCGCGTCGATCGAGCAGGGGAGGCGGCCATTGCTGCCGGACCTGGCCGCGACCCTGGACAAACTCCTCGACACGAAGGGGATGTTGCTGGCGGCCGTCGTGAACATGCCGGAGATCGACCAGTTCCCGCTGTACGCCGAGCAGTTCATGGTGCACGAGCGTGAGGCCATCGCCATCTCCTGGTACGAGTGCACTACCGTGCCCGGCCTGCTCCAGACCCCGGAGTACGCCCGCGCGATGTTCCGGGATCGAGTACCGGCATACGACGAGGACGAGATCGAGACCAAGACAGCGGCCCGAATCGACCGTCAGGAGATCCTCCAGCGCAAGTCCCCGCCGACGCTCAGCTTCGTCCTCTGGGAACCGCTGCTCCATACCCGCGTTGGCGGGGATGAGGTCCGCCGCGCGCAGGTCCGTCACCTGCGCGAGATGGCCGATCTGCCGGGCCTTTCCCTCCAGATCCTGCCCTTGGACGCGCCCTCGCACGCCGGCCTCGGAGGCGCGTTCATCATCCTGGAGACGCCCGACCACCAGCACCTGGCCTACGCCGAAAGCCAAGGCGGAAGCGTATGGATCGGCGACCCCGATCAGGTGTCCAACAGGGCCCACAAGTATGCGATGCTGCGAGCACAGGCCCTTTCCCCGCATGATTCCAAGAGCCTGCTCGATCGTCTGCTAGGAGAGCTATGAGCGGTACGGCACCCCAGTGGTTCAAGTCCAGCTACAGCGACAAGGAAGGCGGCGCCTGCCTAGAAGTCGCCCACACCCGGCGCCAGTCCAGCCCCAGCGGCAGCGGCACCATCCACGTCCGCGACTCCAAGAACCCGGAAGACGGCCCCACCCTCCAGGTCTCCCCCGCCGCCTGGACGGCGTTCACGGCCCACGCGGGCAGCTGATCAGCGGCTGTTGTCAGTGTCGGCCTCTACAGTCACCGATATGGCGACACTTCCCAATCCTCTGCCCCGGCTGACCGAGGACCCGACCGGCCGCGCCCTCGGCCTTGACCTCCCTCCCGGCACGCTGATCGACGCGACGGCCGAAGGCCCCTGGCACGAGCCGCTGCTGTGGCACGCCGACGCGCCCGCGGCTCCCGGCGACTGGACCGCGCAGGAGTCGGCCCGGCGTGCGGCCGGGCTCCTCCCGGTGCTGGTCGATGCCGGCGGCGGCCAAGGCGGGCCGGAGGGATGGGAGTTGATGCCCGGCGAGATGTCGTACGCCGGGGATCACGACGCCGAGGAGGTGCTGGCCGAATGCTGGGAGGCGAACTGGCCGCAGGAGCCCGACGAGGAGCTCCACGACGAGCCCGATCCGGCTGACGGCACCGGCACGACCGCCCCCTTCGGCGTCGAGTGGCCGGGGCTCGCCGAAGCCGGGCCGCTCGACGCGGACCCGGACACCCGTGCCACCGAGATCGCCGACGCCCTTGCGGTCAGCGGCTCGTGGCTGAAGGACCCCCGCCTGGCCCTCGTCCCCGCCCGCCGCTCCGCCGACATCCCCGCGGCCATCGGCTGGAGCGGTCCGCTGAACCACGAGAGCGACACGGCCCGCCTGTGCTCGGTCCTCCGCTCCTGGGAGGACCGCTTCGGCATACGGGTCGTGGCCCTCACCTTCGACCAGCTCGTCCTCTCCGTCGCCGCCCCGCCCGCCACCCGGGCGGAGGCCGAGGCCGTGGCCGCCGAGCACTTCGCGTTCTGCCCGGACAACATCACGCAGAGCCACCACAAGACCCTGCGCGCGTACGCCACCCACGAGGTGCTCGGGCAGCGGACCTGGTCCTTCTGGTGGGACTGACGAACTCTTCCGACTAAACCGACAACCCCTTCCCCAGCCTCCGCAGCCCCTCCCCGATGTCCTCCGGCGTCTGCGTCACAAAGCACAGCCGCAGCGTCGCCCGGTCCGCCCGGTCCGGCTCCCCGGCGTAGAAGGGGGCGCCGGGCACGTACGCCACGTCCTGCTCGACGACTCGCGAGAGCAGGACCGTGGTGTCGTACGACGAAGGCAGCCGCGCCCACAGGAACATGCCGCCCTCGGGCCGGCTCCACGACGAGCCGGAAGGGAGCGCCGCAGGCAACCCCGCCAGCATCGCGTCCCGCCGCTCCCGGTACACCGCCGCCACCCGCGCCACATGCGCGTCCAGGTCCCGGTCGGACAGATAGCGGGCCGCCGCCAGCTGGTTGACGGTCGGTGTGTGCAGGTCCGCCGCCTGCTTGGCGACCGTGCAGGCCCGCCGCAGCGCCGCCGGTGCCCGCAGCCAGCCCAGCCGCATCCCCGGTGCCATCACCTTGGAGAAGGAGCCCAGCAGAACCGTACGGTCCTCGGCGCCCGCGTAAGAGGCGATCCACGGCACCCGCTCTCCCGCGAAGCGGAGCTCCCCGTACGGGTCGTCCTCGACGATCCACAGCCCGCGCCGGGCCGCGACCGAGGCGATGGCCGCCCGCCGCTCGGCCGGGAGCGTACGTCCGGTGGGGTTCTGGAACGTCGGAACGGTGTAGAGGAACTTGGGGCGTTCGCGCACGACCAGTTCCTCCAACCCCGCCGGATCGATGCCGTCCTCGTCGCACGGCACCGCCACCAGGCGCGCCCCGGCGAGGCCGAAGGCCTGAAGTGCCGCCAGATAGCAGGGGTCTTCGACCAGGACGGTGTCCCCCGGCTCCAGCAACGCCGTCGCCAGCAGCGACAGGGCCTGCTGCGAACCCGTGGTGACCAGCAGATCGTCGGCCGACGTCGGCAGCCCCCGTACCCCGTACCGCCCGGCCAGCGCCGCCCGCAGCGCCGGTTCGCCCTCGGTCGTCGCGTACTGCAGGGCCCTGCCGGGGGACTCGGCGAGGACGTCCCGGTAGGCGGCGGCGATCCCCTCCGTGTCGAAGAGTTCCGGCGCGGGCAGTCCACCCGCGAAATTGATGACCTCGGGTCGCTCCGTCACCGCGAGGATGTCTCGTACGGGGGAACCACCGACGGTGACGACCCGCGCGGCGAGCGGCGGCACGGGCATACGGGGCGTACTGGACTCTCTGCTGGTCACAGGCTCGGCAATGCTCACGATTCGGCTCCCTCAGCGAACGGCGGTGGCGGACGACGGTGACGTATGCACACTGAAGAAGCACCCTAAAGGGGTAGATGCCCTCTACATCCACCCGTTCCGTCATGCGGACGCCCCCCGGCAGGGCCTAGGCTGCGCCCATGCTGCCCAGCGTGGACACGATCGGCGAGTTGAACGAGGTCGTCCGGGACGAGGCACTGCTGCGACCGGCGGCCCAGGACCTCTGCGCCCAACTTGGACTCGAAGGAGCCCGGTTGGTGCGCTTCGAAGACGGGACGCTACCGGTGTACTCGGTCGGCGACTCCCTCGTACTGAAGCTGTACCCGGGCTTCGAGTCCGCCCAAGCCATCAGGGAGGCACGGGTGTTGACCCAGTTGTGGGGCCGACTCCCGTTGCCCACACCGCGATTGCACGCGGCGGAGATGTACAAGAGCGGCTGGCGGTACGTCCTGATGTCCCGCCTGCCCGGTGAGAGCCTCTCCGTGATGTGGCACCGCATCCCGGCGGCCGAACAGGACCGGATCGTCACGGAGGCCGGCGAGACCCTGGCCGCGCTGCACGCGCTGGACCCGAAACCGGTCAGCGACGTCGTCGGCCCCGCGGACTGGGCACGGTTCCTGGCCCGGCAGACGGCGACCGCGTTCGGCCACCATCGCGCCGCCGGTCTTCCCAAGCCCTGGCTGGAGCAGATCCCCGACTTCCTGAACTCGGTGCCACTCGTCCCGCCGGCCCGACGCGTACTGCTGCACACCGAGTACATGCAGGAGCACTTCACCGTCGACCCGCACGACGGCTGGCGCCTGACCGGCCTCTTCGACTTCGAACCGGCGATGATCGGCGACCCGGCGTACGACTTCGCGGGCGCCGCCCTGTTCGTCACCCGCGCCGACCCCCGCCGACTCAGGCGCTTCTACCAGGCGTACGGCCGCACCCCGCACGCCCCGCGCGAACTGCTCGCGCACGCGCTGCTGCACGTCTACAGCGACATGAACTTCTGCCTTCGCGAACTGCCCGCCCCGCCCCGCCCCACTCTCGACGCGCTCGCCGAGAGGTGGTTCGGAACGGAGGGCTGACGGGGGGCTGAGGGACCACCGGCAAGGGACGCGGAGTGGTTACGCCTTGGCGCCGACCGCCCCGTACACGTTGATGTCGCCATCGGTGACGTCATTGATGTCCCGGTAGCGGATCTTCTCGATGTCGTCGAGGCTCTCGAAGTACGACGCCTCGACGGCCTCGGGCACGGGCGCCGGGCTCGGGAACCAGTGGTGGACGGGGACGACCCCCGGCTCCCCCAGCTCGACCCCGGCGGCCTCCGTGAAGAACCGCCCGACCTCGTCCTTGGACCGCAGTACGAAGGTGAACCCGCGCTCGGTGTACGTACGCTGAACCGCACGGATGTTCTCGGCGTTCAGGTCCTCGGTGATGTGGCTGATCACGAGACGGCTGCCGGACGGCAGCGCGTCCATCAGCTCGCGTACGACCGGGTAGGCGACCTCGTCCTCGATGAAGTGCAGGACGGCCACGAGCACGAGCGCGACCGGCTCGTCGAGGTCGAGGGTCTTCCCGGCCTGTTCGAGGATCTGCGCGGGCTCGCGGAAGTCGGCGTCGATGTAGTCCGTGCGCCCCTCCGGCCCGCTGGTCAGCAGGGCACGCGCGTGCGCCAGCACCACCGGGTCGTGGTCGACGTACACGACCCTCGACCCGGGGTTGATCCGCTGGGCGATCTGGTGGACGTTCTCCGCCGTCGGCAGCCCGGTGCCGATGTCGAGGAACTGCCGGATGCCGTCCTCCTCCGCCAGCCGGGTCACGGCGCGGCGCATGAAGTCGCGGTTGTGCCGTACGTCGAGGTAGCCGCGCGGGTTGGCCGCGAGCGCCGCGGCCGCCGCCGCGCGGTCCACCTGGTAGTTGTCCTTGCCGCCGAGGAACACGTCGTAGACCCGCGCGGGGTGCGCCTTCGTGCTGTCGATCCTTCTCCGCAGCTCGGCGGGGTCCTGGCTGAGCGCGTCATCGGGCATGGGCGTCTCCCTGAGAGTCGATCATTGAACAAGCAACCGTATGCGTGGTCAACAACCTAACTCCCAGGGCGACTTGACAGTGCCCGAAGGGCCGATCCGCCCGCCGGGCGGGTGTTCAGGTGCGGGTCGCGGTGCCGCACTCCGTGCCGTCCGCGTCCTCGGTGTCGATGTCGCGGCTGCGGTCGTAGGGGTCGCTGGTGGGTCCGGTCACCGGGGCAGCGGTCATCAGGTCGGAGTTGAACTGCGGGTGCAGGTAGCCGTCATGCACGTAGCATTCGTCGTTGGCTCTGTCCACGCTGTAGAGGCTGATCCGCAGCTTTCCCTCGGTGGCCTGTGGCACGTAGGCCGGATTGTAGGACTCGAACTCCACGACGCGGCGGACGATCGTGCGGGCCACCTCCGTCGCACCCTCGGCGGCCTTCACCAGCGGGTAGACGAAGGTGTAGTCAGCCCGTATCTTCACCGAGCCGTACGACCCTTCCGTGAAGGTCATCCGCCCGCGGGTCTTGACCACGTCACCGACCAGCCTCACCTCGTCCGGGTCGAACCGGCTGAACAGCCACTCCGGCTCGGCCTCCTCGCTGGGCTTCTTCAGCCAGCTCTCCGCCTCCGCCAGCAAATCGCCGTGAGCGGCGTCGAGTTGGGCCAGCGCGGTCTCGGGGCGCTGGCCGCCCAGCGTAGCCGGGTCGAGGTTGGCGTCGACCAGGAAGTCCCGGGCCGCCTCCAGCGCCGTGGCGACCTGCTGCCGCGACATGCGGCCGACCGGCTTCGCCTCGGGCAGGACGATGCCCTCCGCTCCGTCGGCGTACCGCCGGGCGGGGGAGCCGCGGAACGGCTTCTCCAGCGTCGGGGCATCGGGGAACACCTCCTTGGCCGGGGCGGAGGTGGGCTCGGCGGTCTCCGCCGGCAGCGGTGCGGTGTCCGCGGCCGCCGAACCGCCGACTCCCTCCGGGAGCCGCGACGTCACCAGCGACGGCTTCACCGCGACCACGGCCAGCCCCACCACGAGCAGCACACCCAGCGCTGTACGCAGCCGACGCCCCCGCTGCTTCCGCCCGTTCATCTCCTGCCAGGCAGGTCCGGTACGCCACCCCTCCGGCTGCCACGCCTCGGCAGGCGCGGCCTTCTTGCCCTTCCTCTTCAACAACCCACCCGACCGCTTCCGGGCGGCCTCCTCGTCCAACCGCCGCAGCCGCTCGGTCACCATCCGCTGCCGCGCGGACGGCTCCTCCGGCGCACCGCCGCCATGCCCGGACTCGGCCTCACGGACAAAGCGCTCCAACTCCTCGTCGGGTATGGACGGCTGCTCGCCGGAGGCGGGCGGTTCAGTACTCATCGTGCGTCGTGCTCTCTTCCTCAACGGGCGACGTTGTACGTGCCCATTCATAGTTCGCCAATTCTGCCTTCGCCATCAAGTAGATCTACTCCGGCCTTGGAGGTCCGAACCAAACATCGCCCTCCGGACCCTCTGCGCCAGGAAGCGCGTCGAACCTGATCGGTCCGGGATAGAAAGCGCTGCTGTTGGGACCAGCCACGTCCTCACCGCTCAAGTAACGGTAGAGCCACTCCGAGAAGGTCATGTCGTAGCGATAGAAATCATCGTCACTGCCCACATAGACGTAGATAGTCGGATCACCACCGGGCCGGAAGAAGAAACACTCTCCTCGGTCCGACCCGAACAGTGGGACCAAGCCATCGGGAGCACCGAAACCCGGTTCGACGGAGACGAAGTCCGGACAGGTCAGCTCGTCCCACTCCAATTCGCGATAGGCGTCGAGGGTTTCATTGATCCATTGACCCAGGTTCCACTGTGGATGATTGGGATGATCGAAATGTAGGTGGCTGTTGACGCGTACCGGTGCATACGACTCGATAAATTCTTTGTAGTCGTCCGGAAAGTCGACACCCAATTCCTCCTCAAGCGCACGCCACAGCGCGGCAGCAGCATGTCGCGGCGGCCCCAAGACCTCGGCGAGTCTGATCCGGTACTCCATGTCTCACCTTTTCGGGCAGTCGGCAGATCCAGTTGTCCGTCCGCCGGTGGGTGTCGGGTACACGACACAGTGTTTGGCGACACCGTCCTCAATGATCGAATAGTTGTACTCGACACTGGAGGGAATGCCGGAGTTTGCGCGATTCCCCTCGAAATGGGGCACGACAGACAGAGCGACGTGCTTGTCCGCCTTGATCGCCTTGACGATGTCCCGCTCCACACCCGTGCTGAGGTACGGCGTGTTCGTCTTCTCATATTCCGCCACCAGGTTACGGAGGTCGATTCCGGACCCGGTCGCAGCCGCAGGAATGAGGTGACCATTAGCCGGCCTGTTCCGCTCGGCCCTAATCTCGTTCATCCCCGGAGGAACCGTGCTGGAATTCGTGTTCGTTCCCGGGCGCTTCCTTCCCGGGTTGTAGTCGCTCTTGTCAAGCAGACCGTACACGCCCGTCGCACGGCACTCGTAACGCTTCTCGAAGGTGTCGTAGTACCGCTCACGAGGCAGATACACGGCGTGACCCGTCGGGCTGACGCCGGGGCCGACGTCGCACTTCTCGTCATCGCGACTACGACCGTTGTTCTTCCCACCCGGGTTGTCGACCGGCGCATGCAGCGTCTCCAGGAGTTCGTCCGGGATGTAGGTGTCGTCGCCCGTGATCATGTCGATCAGGTCCTGGGCGTCGAAGACGGTCCAGACCGCGGCGAGTATTTCTTCCGGGGTGGGCTTCCAGGGGTCCCAGTCCTCCCGCACCTTACGGGTGACCTCCGGGCCGGGGCCCGTGGGGTTCTGGACGATCACCGGCTGGGGAGGTTCGACGACGCACCGGTACCGGCACCCTCCCCCTCCACCGCCGCCCCCTCCGCCACCGGTGGGCGTCGCCGTTCCCGTGCCGGGGCCAGCCTGGGAATTCGGGCCGGTGGGGACAAGCGATGACTTGCCCTCGGGCTGTTCGGCGGTGCTGCGGCCCTGCTCGTTACCGCCCCTGTCGGGCCGGGTCGGTGTGTACGCCGGAGTGTTCCACCCGATCACATTGAGGAAGACCTCGGCCGCGAGACCCGCACCGCGGAATCCCCACCTGCCCACTCGCCACAGGTGGCTCCAGCTGCCGCCGATGCCGTATCTGCGGCCCGAAACAGTGGACTGACGCTGTGCCTTCTGCTCGTGGGTACGCCAGTCGGTGTCGACATGGCCGCTCGGGTCGATGCGGCTCAAGGGGCTGGCGCTGCCGTAGGCGTAGCGGTTGGCCCGGACCGACGGCATCGGGTCGAGCTGCCAGGTGTCGCGGGAGGCGAAGGCGCCCGTGCCCGGCTGGTACCAGCGGGCGGCCATGTTGACGTCGCCGGACTCCGGGTCGGTCCAGCCGGACTGGTAACCCACCGCGGGCGTACTGCCGTCGGTGGCCGTCTTCGTTCCGAAGGGGCCGTAGGCCGTGGAGCCGGTCACGGCGGTGCTGTCCCACGTCAGGCCCGCGACCAGGTCCGTGTGCCCATCGGTGACGGCCCGCTGGACGGTGGTGCCGTCACTGGTGGCCAGCAGGGCGCCGCCGGGGGTGTGGGTGTAGGTGGTGGCGCCGTCGGAGACGAGGGTGTTGGAGCCGCCGTCGTAGGTGAAGGCGGTGCCGTTCGCGGTGGCGACGCGGTCGAGGGAGTCGTAGGTGTAGTTCGACGTCCCGTCACTCACCTTGCGTTCGAAGGCGTCGAAGGTGAGCGTGCGTGTGGCGGCTCCCGTCTCGACCGAGGCGAGCGTGCCCCGTGCGGTGTAGGTGTACGTCGAGGTGCCGTCGTTCAGCAGGCGGTTGCGCTCGTCGTACGTGGCCGTGGCCGACCCGGCCTTGACGCGGTTGCCGGCCGCGTCCCACTCGTAGGCGGTGGTTGTCGTGCCTTCCGTCCAGGAGGTCAGACGGCCGGTCCGGTCGTAGCCATAGGTGTGGTGACCCGCCCCGGCGGTGCCGGTGGTGGTCTTGGAGGTGAGCCGGTCGGCCAGGTCGTAGCCGTAGTCGATGGAGGTGACCTCGGTGCCGTCCGCGGTGGTCACCCGGTCGGCGGACAGGCGGCCCAGGTCGTCGTAGGTGTAGGCGCGCTTGGCGGTGACGGTCCAGGAGCCGCTCTGGTCGTTGGCGTACTGCTCCAGGCGGATGCGTCCGGCGGCGTCGAAGTCGGTCCAGGTCTGGGTACCGGTGAGCGGGTCGTTGGTCCAGTCCAGGCGTCCGGCGGTGTCGTAGCCGTAGCTGGTGGTACCCGCCGCGTCGGTGCGGGCGGTCATCATGCCGTCGTCGTCGTAGCCGTAGTCGACCGCCCCGCCGGGGCCGTTCGCCGACAGGAGCTGGCCGCGGTCGTTGTAGGTGTAGGTGTTCGGGGTGAGGGGGGCATCGGTGGCGGCCGACGTCATCCGGCCCGCCAGGTCGTAGGTGAGGGCGCGGTCGGTGGTGGCCGCCTCCGCACCGGTGCCGGTCTCGCTCACCAGGCGGCCGAGGCCGTCGTAGGTGCGCTCGCGCTTCACACCGCCCGGGAGCAGTTCGGTGACCGCCTGTCCGGCCTGGTCGTACACCGTCGTCCAGGTGCGGTCCGATGCGCTCGGGTGGCCGGTGGTGGACGGTTCGATCGTCGACTCGGGCAAGCCCCAGCTGTTGAACGTGTACGTCGTGGAGTTGCCGCGTCCGTCCGTCAGCCGGGTGCGGTTGCCCGCCACGTCGTGGCCGAACGTCGTCGTGACCGACTCGCTGTCGGAGACCGGCTCCACCTGCTTGGTCAACCGGCCCAGCGCGTCGTACGTGTACGTGGCGGTGGCGCCCTCGGCGTCGGTGACCGAGGTGCGGTTGCCGTCGGCGTCGAAGACGGCCGAGGTCGAGCGCTGAGCGGTGGTCCCCGTGCCGAAGTCGGTCGTGCCGGTCACCTGGCCCAGCGCGCCGTAAGACGTGGTGGTCCTGCGCCCCGTGGCGTCGGTGCCCTCCACCGTCCGGCCCAGACCGTCGTGGGCGTACCGCGTGATGCCGCCGCCCGGATCGGTGACGGTCAGTGCTTCACCGGCCGCGTTGTACGCAACCGTCGTGGTGCGTCCCGCCGGGGTCGTCGACGCGGTCTGGTTGCCCGCGTCGTCCCAGGTGTAACCGGTGGTCAGGTTCCGCAGGCTCGGGAACCGTTCGACCACCGTCGACGTCAGCCGGCGGCCCAGCTCGTCGTAGGTCGCCTCGGTGCGCGCCCCCGTCGGGTCCGTCGCCGACAGCTGGAGGCCGGTCGGGGTCCAGGTGTAGCGGGTGACTCCGCCGCCGTCCTCGCTGGGAGAGTTCAGCAGGTCCGGGTCGCTGTTCTCCGCCGCTGCCAGGGCTGCGGCGGCGTCGGCCACCGGGTCGGTCTTGGCCGTCAGTCGGCCGAGCTGGTCGTAGCCGTAGCGGGTGATCCGGCCGAGAGGGTCGGTGACCGTCTGCGGGAGGCCGAGCGGGGTGTAGGTGGTACGGGTGGTCGACGTCAGGGCGGCGGTGGCGCCCGGCGAGGTGTAGTCGGGCAGGGTCACCGCGGTCGTACGGCCGAGGCGGTCGACCTCGGTGCGGGCAACCTTGCCGCGGGCGTCCTTGGCCTCGGTCGGCTCACCGAAGGTGTTGTAACCGGTCAGCGTGGTCGGCGCGACCGTGGAAGCCGCGTTGCCGTTCTCCTCCGCCCGCACCGCCGGTGCGGTCTGCTCGACGAGGCGGCCGAGTGCGTCGTACCGGTGGGTCGTGGTGTACGCCGAGGCGTCCGCCCCGCTGACGTTGCCGCGTGGGCTGACCGTGGTGAGCATCAGGCCGCGGTCGTCGTAGGTGTGGGTGGTGGCGTGGGTGCTGTCGCCGTCCGTGACGGTCTGCCGGACAGGGTTGCCCGCGGTGTCGTACTCCGAGGTGGCGGTCAGCTTCTTCGTTCCGGAGACGGGCCGGGTCTGCTCGGTGAGCCGGTCGTCGCCGTCGTACGCGTAGGTGGTGACCCGGTTCAGACCGGCCGGGTCGAGGACCGTCCGCACGGTGCGGCCGGTCGCGTCGACCTGGTGGGTGACCGTGGTCGTGCCGCCGCCGGTGATCTGCCGGGTCAGGTGTCCGGCACCGTCGTACGAATTGTTCTCCAAAACGATGTCGTGCTGGGTGCCGTCGGCCTGGGTGACCTGTTCGGCGGTCACCGTGGCCGTGAGTCCGTCGTCGAAGTAGGTGTACGACGTTGTCGCGCCCATCGCGTCCGTGGTGGAGGCCAGGCGTCCGGCCGGGTCGTAGGCCCGGGACTCCAGGACCAGGTCGCGGACCGTGCCGGACGGGTCGCCGGTCCAGTCCTTCAGCACCGTCTCGGCGAGCTGCCCGCGCGGCGTGTACGCATAGGCCACGGTGGTGCCTGCCGCATCGGTCTCGCTCTTCACGCGGCCGAGGGCGTCGTGGGTGTAGGTGGTGGTGTTGCTCTCGGCGTCGGTGGCCGTGTCGGTCAGGCCGTGGGTGTCGTACGTGTAGGTGACGGTTCGGGCCGGGTCGCCGCCGGTGGTGTCCTCGGTGGACTCGGTCAGCAGGTTGCCGTCCGGGTCGTAGGTCTTGCTGATCCTCGCGGTGTGCGTGGCGTTGGTGATCTCGTTGTTCACCCCGGCGCCGGTCTGGGTGACGATCCGCGACATGGCGTCGTAGGTGTAGCCGGTCGTCACGCCGTTCGGGTGGGTGTCCGAGATCTGGGTCTCGGTCGTCTTGCGGCCCAGGCCGTCGTAGGTGAACTCGGTGATCAGCCCGGACGGGGAGGTGACCTGGGCCAGGTCACCGTCCGCGAAGTAGGCGTACGTCGAGACCGCGCCGCCCGTGGTGGTGTCCGAGGCGAGCAGCCCGGCGGGGGTCGTGCCGCCGCCTACGGCGGGCTCGGTGCCGTCGGTGTAGGTCCGGGTGCTGCTGCGGCCGTCGGGCAGGGTCGTGGTCGTGGGCCGGCCGAGCGCCGTGTACGCCAGGGTGGTGGCGTAGCGGTCGTCGGCCGGGCCCGAGGAGCGGGCGTCGCGGACGGTGACGGGGCGGTCGTTGCGCGGGTCCAGGTCGTCCGCCGGGTTGAGGTAGTGGCCGGTGAAGGACGTCCAGCAGGAGTCCGCGTCCCGGCAGGTGGTGTGGGAGACCGTGTTGCCCCGGGCGTCGTGGCCGGTGACGGTGACGTGGCCGTTGGGGTCGGTGATGGTGTGCAGGAAGCCGCCGGTGTCGTAGGCGTAGGTGGTGGTTTCGCCGTTCGCGTCGGTGGCGGTGACGGTGCGCTGGGAATGCAGCGCGTCGTACGTCTTGCCGGTCACCGCGCCGAGCGGGTCGGTCACCCGGACGGTGGACAGCAGGGCCGAGGTGTCCGATTCGACCGCGGACCGGTAGTGGGCGGAGACCTGCTGGGGAGTCAGGGGGTGCTGGTAAACGGCGACTTCGTCGATGGTGCCGGTGAAGTAGCTGATGTCGCCGGGGCTGCTGGGCCAGGCCGCCTTGGCAAAGCCCGCGCCGATGTACGTGCGGGAGTTGGCCTGGTGATTGACCGCACCCGTCACCGTCCCCTGCTTGACCCCGTCCAAGTACAGGGTCTGCGTGGTGCCGGACGCGGAGACCACCGCGTGGTGCCACTGGTTGTCGGTGACGGTGTCGGTGGAGGCGAGCGAGGTGCCGGTCACCGACGAGTCGACGTAGAACTTGCCGTGCAGTTTGTTGTCGGCACCCACGTAGAGCACCGGCGTCCAGGAGCCGCCCACACCCGCCGGGTCGTCGATGGCACGCGACTGGTCACCGACCATCACGCCCGCCTTGGTGGTCTTGAACCACAACTCCACGGCGAGGTCGGTCGAGGCGTGCATGATGCCGCCGGGAAGTTCCGCGTAGCCGTTGCCGGAGAACTTCACGGCGCTGCCCTCTCCGGCACCGAAGGCGCCGGTGGCGTCGAGGGTGGCGGCGGAGTAGGTGCCGTCGCCGTCGTTGGCCGCGACGGTGCTCTTCGCGGTGGTACCGGAGGTCTCGTCCAGGCGCCAGTAGCCGCCCGGGGCGTCGGCTCCCGTGGCGCCGCGGTAGCGAGCGGCGTCGCCGGTGACCAGGTCGTGGCGGGCACGGTGGTGGGCGGCGACGGTGGAGGCGGTCAGGGGATGCTGGTAGATGGCGACTTCGTCGATCGTGCCGGTGAAGTAGCTGATGTCGCCGGGGCTGCTGGGCCAGGCCGCCTTGGCGAAGCCCGCGCCGATGTAGGTGAGGGAGTTCGACTGGTGATTGACCGCGCCGGTGAGCGTCCCCTGCTTGACCCCGTCCAAGTACAGGGTCTGCGTGCTGCCGGACGCGGAGACCACGGCATGGTGCCACTCGCCGTCGGTGACAGTCCCGGAAGAGGCCAGCGAGGTGCCGGTCACCGACGAGTCGACGTAGAACTTGCCGTGCAGCTTGTTGTCCGTGCCCACGTACAGCACCGGCGTCCAGGACCCGCCCACCCCGGCCGGGTCGTCGATGGCACGCGACTGGTCGCCGACCATCACACCCGGTTCGCTGGTCTTGAACCACAACTCCACGGCGAGATCGGTCGAGGCGTGCAGCGTCTCCCCCGGTATCTCGGCGTAGCTGCCGGTTCCGTCGAAGGAGACAGCGGTGTCGTCGCCGTCGGCGAAGGCACCGGCCGCCGCGAGGGTGACCCCGTCGCCGTACGAACCGTCGGTCCCCGCGGCCAGGGCGCTGGCCGCGGCCGCTCCGCGGCGGTCGCCCAGGCGCCAGTAGCCGGACGGGGAGGAGGCCAGCACGGCCTGCTCGTAGGCGGCCGAACCCGAGGAGTGCTCGGGGGCCGAGATCTTCCAGGTGCCGCCGGAGGCGTCGGTGACCTCGTCGGCGCGGTCGGTGGCGGAGTCGTAGGCGACCTGGGCGTGCACCCGGCCCGACGGCAGGGTCGTCCTCACCATGCGCCCGGCCGGCTGCCGGGCCGCGTAGTGCTGGGCCACGGACTGCGGTGACAACGGGCGGTCGTAGACGGCGACCTCGTCGATGGCGCCGGTGAAGTGCCCGTAGGTGTCGGTGGTGTCCAGCAGCGGCCAGCCGCCGCCGGTGTAGCCGGCTCCGACGTACGTGAAGACCTGGTCGGTGTGGTTGATGGCGCCGTCGAGAGTGCCTACGAGGGTGCCGTCCAGGTACAGGGCCTGGGTCGTGCCCGCTCCGGCGAGCACCACATGGTGCCAGGCGTCGTCGTTCACCGCGCCCGCCGAGGTGATCGGGCCCTTGCCGCCCTCGCGCCAGAACTGGCCGCGCAGTCTGCCGTCGGTGCCGACGTACAGCGCCGGGGTCCACCAGCCGGGCTTGCCCTCGGCGAGGCGTTCGTCCTGGTAGGAGAAGAGCACACCGTTGCCGGTGGTGCGGAACCACAGCTCGGTGGAGAGGAACGAGGCGGAGTGGACCGTGGCGTCGGGCAGTTCCACGACCGAGCCGGTGCCGTTGAAGGAAGCGGCGCTGTCGGTGCTGCCGGACAGGGCGCCGGGCGCGCCCAGGACGACCGCGCTGTACTCGGCGTTGTTCAAGCCCGTCCGCGACGGGGCCTGACTGCCGGCCAGGGAGCCGTCCGCCTCGCCCAGCCGCCAGTACGAGACCGGGTTGTCGTCCAGTACCGAGGTCCGGTACAGCGAGCCGTCGGTGTAGTCGTAGACGGTGCACTCGGTGGCCGAGTCGGGCGGGCACACCTTGGTCAGCCGGTCGCCGGTGTAGCTGTAGGTCCAGGTCAGGCCCGGCTCAGTGGAGCCGACCGGGCTGGTGGTCACGGCGGTGACATGGCCGCCGGTCCACGCCAGGTCCAGATACCGGCCGGACAGGCCGTCCTTGACGCGGGTCAGCGGGCCGCCGTCCTCCTGCTCGTAGGTCAGTGACTGGGTCCGCCCGGCCCCGTCCTTGATCAGCGTGAGCAGCCCGCTGTGGCTGAAGTAGTGGGTGGTGCCGGAGGTGTCGCGCAGCACCCAGCCGTCGTACTCCGGGACGAGGGTGCTGGTGCCGCCGGAGGGGCCCGCGAAGGTGCCGTCGGGGTTGCGCCCGTAGCGGACCTGCGATCCGTCGGCCAGGGTGATCAGGATCGTTCCGGTCTGCGACTCCTCGGTCAGCCGCATGTCCCAGCGTGTCGACCAGCCGGCGCCGAAGGCGCCCGCGGTGCGCGGGTCGAGGGAGTTGTAGGTGCGGGTGACGGCCAGTTCGGGGCCGGCCGTCGCCAGGGAGGCGTCGGTGGCCGCGGTCACGTAGTTGCCTGCGCGGGCGCCGAACTCATGGCCGCCGTCGGCGCCGCCGAGGTGCCGGGTGATGCCGGGCTGCGGGACCTGGGTGGTGAACAGCGCGGGGCCGGGACGGGCGGAGGTCGCCGAGCCGTCGTAGGCATAGGCGTACCAGGCGTACTGCTTGCCCCAGGACAGCCAGCCGGACGGTACCGTCCACTGCTTGGAGCCGGACCGGGTTCCGCTGCGGCAGTTCTTGCGGGTGTTCTTGCCCTCCACCTCGCAGACCTCGAAGGTGAACTGCAGAGTCCCGTTCGGGTAGCGGTCCACGTCCTTGCCGTTCGCCCACAGCGTCGGCGTCAGCGAGTCGAACACCGCCCCGCTGCCCGGGGATTCGGCGGTCAGCTGCGGCGGGATGTTCACCGAGGAGAACGTCATGGCCAGGGGTGGCACGCCCACCGAGGTGAACAGCCTGCTGCCGTAGTCCGTCATGGTCCAGGCGAGGGTGTACTTGGCGGGGTCCAGCGCCGCGATCCTGGCGTCGACCGTCACCGACTCGCCGGGGGAGACGTCCTGCGGCATCTCGGTGTAGAGGACGTTCGAGGAGTTGGATATCTCCGTGCCGGAGGAGTTGTACAGGCGGTACCGCAGCTTGAAGTTGCCGCCCTTGGGCCAGGTGCCCTGTCCCTGGTTGGTGACGGTCACCTTCATCGCGCCCTCGGCGTTCCCTGTGACCGGGGTGATCCAGGAGCCGAGCTTGTACGTCGCCCCGAGGGCGGTCCAGGTGATGTCCAGGCTGGGCTTGTTGGAGTGGTCGTCGGAGCCGAACTGCTTCCAGCCCCTGGAGTCGGTGGTGGACGCCTTGATCGCCAGGCCGTAGTTCTTCTTGCGGCCGTGCGTCCAGTCGTCGACGAGCTTGCGGCCGGCCGAGCCGAGCTTGATGGTCTCCCAGGCGCGCCCGCAGCTCCATGTCGTGGTGCCTTCGGGGCGCCAGCCGTGGGCGAAGCTCTTGGAGGCCAGGGAGGCTCCGGTCGAGGGGCCGGGGTACTTGGTGAGAGTGCTCTCGGTCCAGTACGAGGTGATCGGATGCACCGTCACCGGGCGCGCCGTGCAGGAGTAGGACCAGGTCTCGTACAGGGCCAGGTTCGCGCTGAGCACCCAGGCGTTCTCCAGCGTGCGCTCCAGGCCGACGAAGCGCATGAAGGACGCGGCCTTGTGGCCACCGCCGTCGTAGGTGCCGACCTTGAGGATCGTGTCGGAGGAGAAGTTCTGGTTGTACGGGGACTGCACATACGTCCCGGCGGTCGAGTCCACCGACGTCACCGTCGGGTCGACGACGACGGGGTAGACGCGGGCCGGGTCGTCCAGCCACTCCTCGTCCAGCACCACCTTCAGGGCGGGGGACCCACCGGCCTGTACGAGTTGGTAGGTGACGCCGCTGGAGACCTCGCCCTGGTTGGCGTTCGGGTCGGTGCCCGCGTCCTCCATCCACCCCGCCGGGATACGGGCCCGCTCGGTGCCGTCGGCGCCGCTGAGCACCACCGCGCCCGAGTCGTCGATACCGGCCGTCAGTCCGGTGAGCGTGAGCGGGAACACCCACTCGGTGGGCGCGGTGCGGTCGTGCAGCACCAGCAGTTCCTTCACCGAGTTGTTGCCCGCCACGAACCGCACGTCCGCGGAGGGGCGGGCGCCCGGGTAGGTGACCGTGCTGCCGTCCGCCTCACCGGTGCTGTGGGCGGCGCCCTGGATGCCGAAGGCGACGGCCGTGCCGTCACCGAGATCCATGGACACCAGCGGCTCGTCGTCCGCGTGGGTTCCGAAGGTGGACACGGCCTCGGCGGAGGTCACGGTCCATCCGGTCGGCGAGGCGCTCACCGCGCGGCCGAGGCTGCCGCCCGCCGGGCGCGGCACCAGCGTGGTGTCGATCTCCTGCCATGAGCCGTCCGCACGGCGGAAGTTGACCGGCTCGTCGTAGAAGCGGGTGGTGAAGGTGCCGTCCCCGTTGCGGTACGTGCGCTGCTGCCGGCCGCGCTCACCGGGTATCTCCCGGCTGGTGTCCGGGTCGTACCCCTCGGGTTCCCGCGACTCCGGCACCGCGGTTTCCTGCGGCTCCGGCGCCTCCGGCTCCGCCGCCCGGCCGGCATCGGCCAGCGGGTCCGCGTCCGCCGACACCGACGGCTCCGCACCGAGTTCGCCCGGCGTGGGGGCGTGCCCGCGGCTGCCGCCCTTCGCCGCCGTCCGGGTGTCGGCGACCGCGGCCGAGTGCGTGCGTCCGTCCGCGCTGCCGTACGGCTGGTCGGGAACCGGACCGGTCAACGACGCGCCGCCATCGACCGGTTGAGGTGGAGCAGCGACCGCCGCTCCCTCCGCAGCCGACAGCAACGCCATCACCGCGGCCATCGCCAACGCGACCCGCCGCACGCCCCGCCCCATAGTCCCCGCCCTCCACAGGAAGAACATAAGTGGCCGAAAACGTACGCAAGATCGGCGGTCGCAAAGTGAATGGAGATGAAACGATCAATAAAGATACGGACAGCCCGACTTGCCGTTCGGTACGCACACCGACCGGCATCGCCGCCCGCCGGGCGCGGCACAAGGACGCTACGACCGCGCCCGGGGAGCCCACGCGCGCCCGATCACCAGCTGATGACCGGCCGCGCGGTCTCCACCGATCCGGACGTCGGCTCTCGCGTATGGCGCGGCCGCCCGGTGACCGGCGGGCGCAAAGGCGGCTCGTACGCCGGACGTGGAGCCGGTGACGTGCTGGTGTGGTCGGGTCGGTGTGGCTGATTCCGCTCGTACGAAGATGCGGGCGTCGGCACGATGGCGCGTCGGCACGCCGACGAACGGAACCCACAGACGCCGAAGGCCGCCCCGGCGAACCCGGGACGGCCTTCCGCCTGCCTGCAGGGGCGGCACGGACCACACATGTGCGGCAGGGCAATTGATGCGGCCGACGCGGCGGACCCGGCACAGGACCAGACACCCGTGCCGAGGTCCGCCCGTGCCGAAGTCCGCCCGTCCGTCCCGCCGTCAGAGGTGGGCCGGAGTCTCCTTCGGGGACGCGCCGTACTGGTTCGCCCCCGGAGGGCCGTCGCCGACCAGGAAGACCAGCAGGATCTCGCTCCGGGGACCGTCAGCCCAGCCGGCGCGCGGCCTCCGTCGCCCAGTACGTCAGGATGTTCCGCGCACCCGCCCGCTTGATGCCGGTCAGCGTCTCCAGGATCGCCCGGTCGCGGTCGATCCAGCCCTTCTCGGCGGCGGCCTCGACCATCGAGTACTCACCGGAGATCTGGTACGCGACGACCGGTACGTCCACCGTGTCCGCGACGCGCGCGAGGATGTCCAGGTACGGCCCCGCCGGCTTGACCATCACCATGTCGGCGCCCTCCTCCAGGTCGAGGGCGAGCTCGCGCAGGGACTCCCGTACGTTGGCGGGGTCCTGCTGGTAGGTCTTCCGGTCACCCTTCAGTGACGAGGCGACAGCCTCCCGGAAGGGCCCGTAGAACGCGGACGCGTACTTGGCGGTGTAGGCGAGGATGGCGACGTCCTCGCGCCCGATCTGGTCCAACGCGTCCCGGACGACCCCGATCTGGCCGTCCATCATCCCGCTGGGCCCGACGACGTGCGCCCCGGCGTCGGCCTGCACCTGCGCCATCTCGGCGTACCGCTCCAGGGTCGCGTCGTTGTCGACCCGCCCTTCCGCGTCGAGCACGCCGCAGTGCCCGTGATCGGTGGTCTCGTCGAGACACAGATCGGACATCACGAGGAGCTCGTCCCCGACCTCGGCCCGCACGTCACGAATGGCGACCTGCAGAATCCCCTCGGGATCGGTCCCGGGGGTCCCCAGCGCGTCCTTCTTCGACTCCTCCGGCACCCCGAACAGCATGATCCCGGAAACCCCGGCCTCCACGGCCTCCGCCGCCGCCTTCTTCAAGCTGTCCCGCGTGTGCTGCACAACCCCCGGCATCGCGGCGATCGGCACCGGTTCACCGACTCCCTCCCGCACGAACGCCGGGAGGATGAAGTCCGCCGGGTGCAGCCTGGTCTCCGCGACCATCCGCCGCATCACAGGAGTGGTACGCAACCGCCGCGGCCGCGCACCGGGAAAGGAACCGTACTTCGACATACCACCTACGCTACGCCTGCCCCAGATCCCCCTTTGCCGACGCCCCGTCGGCAGACCGTGCCCCGATCAGAGACGACTCGATGATTCACATCACCAGCCGTGTGCACGTGTGCGTAACCTGTGACCTCATGCAGCTCGTACGGAACTCCGACTCAAAGGGGGATTGCGTTGGGGCGGATGGGGGACCGTGACACCGCGTACGAGAACTCGGCGGAGGACACGGACGAGCGACGCCGACTGTCCACGCTGGACCTCGTGGGCCTCGCCGCCGGCGGTGTCATAGGGTCCGGGTGGCTGCTGGCCGCCGCCCCCGCCTTCTGGGGGCTCGGCAGGCACGTCATGTGGGCATGGGTCGCCGGCGGGGCGCTGATGCTGCTGATCGCCGCCGTGATGGTCGAACTCGGGATCGCCGCCCCCAAGACGGGCGGGCTGATCTTCCTCCCGCTGCAGGCCGCCGGGCCGCTCGTGGCCACGGTTGTGGCCGCCGGGCTGTGGATCGCGTACGCGGTGAACCCGGCGAGCCAGGCGGCGGCCATGGTCCGCGGGCTGGCGGACTGGATTCCCTGGCTGCTGGCACACCCGGACAGCCGGGACCGGCCCTACGACCTCTCCGCCAGTGGCTTGCTGTGCGCTGTGGTGTTCATGGCCCTGATCATGGGGATGAACCTGCTGCCGCCGCGTCGGCTGATCAGGCTGAACCTCTACATCACCGCGGTGAAAGTCCTGATCCCGGTACTGATCGTCATCTGCCTGGGGTTCGCCGTGTTCACAGCTGCCAAAGGCTGTGACCCAAGCGATGTCTGGAAATTCAGCGGGCGGTCGGGAAGTCGCGAGGAGTTGGAGGCAGAGGCCGGGAAACCGTCGCTCCAGAACGTCCTGTACATGGTCCTGGGCGGAAGCATCATCTACGCGTACATCGGTTTCCAGGCTCCGCTCGACTTCGCGGGCAACGTCAAACGGCGTGGCATGGGGGAGGCCGCGCGGCTGCGGTGGGCGGTGTACGGCACCCTCGTCGGCGCGTTCCTCCTGTACACGGCGCTGCAGTGGGCGTTCGGCAGACAGTGCGGCAACCTCGTCCAAGGGGACATTCTCGAATCACCGTACTCCCAGTTCGCCGCGGCCCTGGGGATCACCTGGCTGTTCTGGCTGATCCGCCTGAACGCGTTGCTGTCCCCGATGGGCTCCGGCATCGTCTTCACCCACGCCCTGACCCGTGAGGTCGCCGCCCTCAGCCGCGCCCACCTCACCCACCGGGGGTTGCAGACGGCACGCCGGGCCTCGTTCCGGTTCCGGGGCAGCGAGATCGACGCGTACTGGATGATCCTGCTGGTCAACTTCGCCATCGGCCTCATGGTGCTCGCCCTGGTGCAGGGCCGCTGGGAGGATCTGGCCGCCCTCAACAGCGTGCCGCTCCTGGTGTTGTACTCCATGCCGGGCGTCGTCCTGGTGGCGCTGAAACCGCCGACGTTCGGCAGAACGCGCCGGATGGCGCATCTGGCCCTCTCCTACACCGCGTTCGTCGCGATCGCCGTGGTGATCCACCAGGCGCGGTGGGACAAGGTGTGGCAGGGCATGGCCGCCGTGGGAATCGGCTCGGCGCTGCTTCTCGTGCTGCCCTGGCTGGCCAAACGCGACCTGCCCTTCGTGGGACGCCTGTTGCGACGCTACGACGCTCAGGACCACCTCGCCCGCTTCACCACACCCGGGGACCCCGCGATACGGCCGATGCTGCTGTTCCTCGCGCATCTGGCGGTGCTCGTGGCGTGCACACTGCCGCAGCACCTCCTGCGCGACAAACCGAACGAATACCAGGAACTGGACCTGGTGACGCTGCTGATCGCAGCTTTGTCGGCGGTCGTCGTATTCCCGCTGTTGGTCCGCGCGTGCCGCCGCTACATGGCACACGTGCCGCCTGCCCTGCCCGCTCCCCGCCACGAGCCACGGAAAGAAGGTGTCACCGCAGAGACGTGATGACCCACTCCGCCGCCTCGCGCCGCCCGGCCGCCCGCAGGGCGGCCACCGCGTCATCGCGGTGGCCCACGTCCGACCAGCGGCCCACCGTGGCCCGCAACAGCAGCTCCGCGTCCGCCAGCGGCAGCGCCAGCACCCGGCCCACCACCTCGACGACATCGGCCGGAGCCACCAACTGCTCGTTCTCCAGGAGCCGTTCGAGCAGCGTCCACGCCACGTTGCGCAGCCCGGCGCGGTGCAGACGTTCCGCGACATCGGCGGCCAACGCGGCATCGACCGTCGAACCGGGGGAAGGATCCGAGAGTTCACGGTACGCCGAGCGCACGGCGACCGAGTACCTGGCGTCGTCCAGCGCGCGCAGGCAGTCCACGAACCAGTCCCGGTTCGCGTCCGGCCCCATGACCGCCATGGCCAGCCGACGCCCCACCTCGTGCTCGGCCCGGGTCCGGTCGCGGCTGCGCTCGACACGGCTCAGCAGGGTCACCAGGTCGGCGCCGGAGCGCCCCTCGACCCGTACGGCGGCGACGTGACACAGCAGCCGGGAGCACTCGGGGGCGAAGTCGTCCAGGCGCAGCCACTCGGAAAGGTGGCCCAGCTCGTCCAGGGAGCGAGGGGAGGAGCCGGAGGCGGAGGAACCCGCCACGATGTCGGCCAGCAGCCCCCGGGTGGTGCGGGTCAGGGCCGGCTCCTTGTGCCAGAACGACACGAGCTCGGCCAACTCCTGCACGTTCTTGTACCCGGCCGCGTAGCGCCGCACCAGGGCGCACTTGTCGGGGGACGCCTCGTCCTTCGCCAGCATCGCGCAGAGCTTCACCACATGACGCGGCTCCGTGGCGCGGCCGATGTGCTCGGCGAGGGCGTCATGGCCGACGCCACGCCGGGCGATCAGCTTCGCCACCAGTCGCCGGGTCATCTCCACCTTGGTCGCGTCAAAGGCGTTCAGCCTCTCTTCCACCCAGTGCTCCAGGACTCGCCCGGCCGGGCTGAGGTGCTGGAACGCGCCCGCCAGGTCGGCGATCTCCTCGCCATCCTCGCCCACCCCGGTGGCGCCCGGTGTGCTGTCGGCGATCGCCTGCAAAGTCAGTTCGAGCAGCCGGTCGGCCTCGTCTTGACAGTCCTCGTCGCGGAGCGCGGTGTGCAGCAGGGCCTTGTCGAGGTTGGTACGGCCTGAGCCGGGCCCCGCGAACACCTTCACGGTGCGCTCCGCGAGCGCCGACCGCCGTTCCTGGAGAACCCGCACGAACACCGCGACGTCGAACGCCGTGCGCTGGCAGGCCACGTCGTGCACGATGCTCGCGGTGATCGGGGCGCGCTCGCTGCGGGACTCCGCGATCTGCTGCATCCAGGCCAGCTCGGCCGCCTCCTTGACGGGTCGGCACAGGGCCGCCGTCGCCATCAGCATGACCGCGTCCCGCGGGTCGAAGAAGTGGGCGAGTTCGACCAGTTCGCCGACCGGACGGCGCAGAGCGAAGGCGTACATGGCGCGCATGGCCATCGCCTCGCGGTGCTCCTGCCGCATCCTTCGCAGGATCCCCACGAACCGACCGACCTCGATCCGTGTCACCCAGGCGTACGCCTCATTGAGCGACTCGGCCAGGTCGGGCTGGAACAAGTGGTCCGTGCGGCGGCTGCTTTCGGTGCCGCCGGTGCCGCCGGCGCTGTCGGTGCCGCCGGCGCTGTCGGTGCCGCCGGCGCTGTCGGTGCCGCCGGCGCTGTCGGTGCCGTCGGTGCTGTGGACGTCGGTCATCCGCCGCCCAGCATCGCGGGTTCGATCTCACCCCAGTACCTGACGAAGTCGACCGGGTCGGGCAGCAGTTCGCCGGCCCTCCGGTCGACGCGGCGGGCCAGATCGCGGCTCTGTTCGTCCCCTGCCTTCAGCCGCACCACCACGCGGCCCGCGAGGTCCGGGCGGCTCATCAGCTCGGACAGGTTGCGCTCGCCGTTGAGGAGCAGTTCGCGGACCCACTCGTCCACGGTGTGCGGCGTGCGTGTCCGGGGCTGGCGGCCCTTCGCGTGGTTGGTGAACAGCGCGGCCGCCTCCGAGGCGTCGTTCAGCAGCATCCGCGGCGCGTGGTGGACGCCGCACTCCTGCATGCCCTCGTCGATGCCGGCGCGGAGCGCGCCGAGGGTGAGGTCGTCGGGGTGGTCGGGCATACCCTGCCCGAGCACGTTCAGCAGATGGCCGCTGAACGGCGTGCAGGAGTCGAGGGGTTGGGGCAGGTTCGGGCAGGCGTCAGCCCACGCGTTGTGGATGTTGCCGCCGACCGCGGTGAGCACACAGGTGCCCTGGAGGCGAGTGCCGAGGGCGCCCGGCAGCACGGACTCGGGGCCCAGGTGGGGCAGCATGTTCGAGTAACAGCAGTCCGCGATCAGGACCTTGAGGCCGGCCCTGCTCTTCCTGATCGCCCGGTACACGTACCAGGCGGACAGCCAGGTCCAGGGCTCGTTGATCCGGGAGGAGCCGACCGCGAAGTGGACCTGCCCGCCGGGCACGTCCTGCCAGTACGCACCGTGCCCGACGTACACCACGAGCAGGATGTCCTGCGGCCCCTCGCCGACCGCCGCCGCCTCATGGAGGGCACGCATCACCCCGTCCGCGGTCCGCGTCCGATGCGGCTCCAGCACCGAGGACTGCGCCGTGGCGCCCCACCGGGGGTCCTGGGCCAGCGCGGCCCCGTACGCACGGGCGCTCGCCTCGATCGTCGGATACCCGTCTATGCCGGAGTCGTCGTCGTACGTCCCGACCCCGATCACCAACGCCCGGGATGCCATACCGGTCAGCTCCCCTCGGGGGTGACGGGGTCCGCGGAGCCGTCGGGGTCGTCGGGGTCGTCGGCGGATCGCTGCGGAGGCTCCGGGTCCTGGGCCGGCTGCGGGTCCTGGACCGGCTGCGGGGTCTGCGGGGTCTGCGGGGTCTGCGGGGTCTGCGGGGTCTGGAAGATGATGGTGACGGTCGGCGGATCGAGCCGCCGCCCCCGCCAGGTATCGATCGCTCGTTGCGCGGCGACCTGCACCGCGGCCCCGACGGCACCTCCGAGCAGGGCCTCCAGCATCATGACGGCGAAGTCGCCGCCGAGAGTGCCCTTCTGCGCGGTCGTGTCCAGCCGCCAGGTCAGCCCCGTCTCCCGCCCCAGCTCCTCCAGGAGTTCCCCGGGCTCGTCCAGCCCGACCGGTCCCTCGACCCTCACGGAGATCGTCGCTGTCATGCTCCCGTGCCTCCCCCGTAGCGGCGCGCCGTACACGTCCACTCTGCCAGCGCGAACACCGGTTCCGCGAGGGCGAACTGACGTACACCGCAAGCTATCGGTCGAGCTCCGGCGGGCTCCGGCGACCGGCGAAGGCGCCCTCTGGCGGCTCAGGCCGCGCGGACGGATTCAGGTCCCGCCGCCTCGGCGATACGGCGGTCGCGTTCGGCACGGCAGTCTCGGCACCAAGTTCCTTCCGGCGCTCGGAAGGCACGATCGCAGCCGCCCGCGCAGTCCACCATGCGGTACGACGGGGACGGCTCGACGTCCGAAGTCGGCGCCTCGGGAACCTCCGGCAAGGGCAGCAGCGGTGGTGGCAGCAGTTCCCGCAGCCGGTAGGCGAGAAACCGGGCCGGATTCTTGAGGAGCGCGGGAACGTCGACCGTCATGGCGTGGTGCACGGCGGTTCTGCCGGCGCCGTTGTCGAACCAGGCGATGACGGCCGGCGTGAGGCGGCGCACGTCCCGCTGGGACAGCGTGAACCGGTCGTCGGTACGGCGCAGGCCCACGAGCAGAGCGACCGCCTTGGCATGGTGCTCGCTGCCGGACGGCTCCGGCTCGGCGGGCCCGGGTGCGGGTGGCGGTACAGGATCTCCAGAACCTGACTCATCCGCCGAAGCCGACGGGACCGGAACCACTGGGGTGGCAGGGCCGACGGGAGCGTCAGGAACCGCAGGAGCTCCGGGAACCGCGGGAACCGTGGAGACGCCGTCGTCGGCGGAAGAAGCCCTGGGGGTTGCGGCGACGGGAACGACGGGTCCGCCGTCCATCGCCTCCCCACGGGCCCGGGTGATCGCCGGAGCGTTGTACGCGTACGTACGCGTGACCACCCGCCCACCGTCGCCCCGCTCCCGCACCCGCTCGACGTAGCCGTGGGCCTCCAGCTCACGCAGGGCGAAGGCGATCCGGTCACGGCCCTCGGGAAAGCGGTCGGCGAGGGTGCGGATGTCGGCGGAGGCGCCCTCGGGCAGCGACAGGATGTGGGTGCCGATTCCGATCGCGGTGAGGGACAGCTCACGGTGCTGGGCGAGGTGGTTGCCGATGATCGTGTACCGGTCCGGCTGGAACTCCCTGATGTGGGTGACCCCGGAACGGGTGGTGCTTCGCCGAACAGGCGGTTGCGGGCGCACGGCGCCGCTAGGCTTCGTCTCAGCCATGGGGGAAGACCTCTGCACTCTTCCTCGGTGGTCAGGCCCTCGCACTGGGATTGCCGTCCCGGCGGGGGCCGTCGCATATCTGCGGTTGTCTGGCCCGAGCCTGCCCGCCCGAACCTCCGCCGCGCCAGCCGAGTTGGGACGGTTCACTCCCTCGGGTGACGAACACGGGGTTTGGTTTGGTTTGGAGGGTTCTTTCCCAGAGTTCTTTGTTCTTGACCGCCCGCAGCCCCGTCGCACGAGCGGCCGGAACCCGTGTTTCCGGGCCCCGGCCCAGGCGGGTCCGGCGAAGTCCGGTGCCGACAGGGCCGGATTCGTGGTGGTCCCTGGCTGATTCCCGCGAGCGGGCGTGGACGGCCTGTCGCTGTGTCCGTACGCTGGGTAGGCAGTCTGGGCAGGCCACAGCTACACAGGGGGCGGCGTATGGGCGGTACGTGGGACGCGGATCCGCAGGCGCGGCTGGCCCGGCGCATCGGCGTCGCGCCGTCGGAGCTGGGCACGACTGGGGGACGGGACGGCTGTCCGGACATCTGGGAGCTCGACAACGGCGACTTCGCGGTCATCGGCCGTGACCTTACGGCGGTGTATTCCGAGGGCCTGCCCGACGATGCGGTCATCGGCGGTGGCGAACGCCTCGTGGTCATCCCGCGAGTCACCCTGCTGGCCGCCAAGGCGCACATTCCGGATGCGTGACCTCCTTGGTGCCTCGCCCGGCGAGCGGTTGGGACTGGAGGCTTACCGTGAGGACTTCCGCAGCAGGGACTTCACTGTGGACGGTTGTGATTCGTGGAAGCTGGAGCGCCGCCGGCACTTCCGTGAGCCGGGTGACGCGAGCTGGGAAGCCTTTGTCCAGGGGGACTGGCAGGAGGCACTGAGGCTGATCGAGGCGCAGCGTGCCGGGCTGCTCGACGTGTCCCGTCTGGCCGCGCGTCACCGTTGCCGTCTGTTGCGTGTCCGTGTGGTGGAGATGCCGCTCACGCCGTACCTGCAGTGGGAGCTGCATCTGCTGCGTGTGCGGGCCGAGTGCGGTGAGCTGATCCGCGTCATCGGTCCGGAAGACATCGCGGCATATGAACGCGAGGGTCCGGTCCCGGAGTTGGTCACGCTGAACGACGACACCGTGTACGAGATCCTTTACGACGCGGAGGGCGCCCTGGAAGGGGCCGTGCGCTACCTCGATGCGGGAACGAGGGATCGCGTGGCGGCGCGGGTTGAGGAGCTGTACGTGTTGGGGGAGGACATCGGCACGTTCTTCAGCCGTGAAGTGGCCCACCTGAAGCCTCCGACGGGTGGCTGAGCCGCGCGAGGGGGTCAACTCCTCGCTCTCCGGCACGGCCCGTGACGTCGTGCAGGCCCGCGATGTGCAGGGCGGGATACATTTCCACGCTCCGGCGGCCGATCGCGTGTGGTTGCCGGTTCCGTACCAACTCCCGTTGGTCGGGCAGGGTTTCGTCGACCGGTGCGCTGAGCGTGAGGCGCTTGATCGTCTGCTCGATGACAGTCCCGCCTATGCGCGGGTGCTGCTCATAACCGGCACTGCGGGAGTGGGTAAGACGTCTCTGGTGCTGCACTGGTCGCACGCGGTCCGCGACCGGTTCCCGGACGGGCAGTTGTATGCCGACCTGCACGGCTACGACCCGCAGGCTCCGGTCACGTACGAGCGGGTTCTTGAGCGCTTCCTGCGGGTGCTCGGTGCCCCCGCGGACGCGGTCCACGCCGACGGCGAGCACATGGCCGCGGCCTTCCGCTCACAGCTCGCCGACCGCAGGCTGCTGATCGTGCTCGACAACGCCGCCCGCGCATCCCAGGTCAGGCCCTTGCTGCCGGCGACACCGGGATGTCTGGTCATCGTGACCAGCAGGCACCGTCTGCCCGGCCTGACGATCCGGGAGGGAGCGCGGCGCCTCACGCTGGATGTGCTCGACCAGGACGGCTCCATCGCCCTGCTGCGCAGCGTCATCTCCGGCTACCGGGACGGGGACGATCCCGCTCAGGTGGCGGAACTCGCCTCGCTGTGCGCGCGCCTGCCGCTGGCGCTCAGGATCGCTGCCGAGCGTGCGGCCGGGCGACCGTTGATGCACCTGGCGGATCTGATCGGCGAACTGCGTGACGAGTCCGGCCGGTGGGAAGTGCTGTCAGCAGACGGCGACGAGGAGTCCGAGGCGGTGCGTCCCGTGTTCACCTGGTCTTATCGGGCGTTGCCGCCAGATGCCGCCCGGCTCTTCCGGTTGCTCGGACTGCACCCCGGACCGGACTTCAGCGACACGGCTGCGGCAGCTCTCGCGGGAGTCGACGTCCGCACCGCCCGACGCCTGCTTGACGTCGTCGCCGCCGCGCACATGGCCGAGCAGACCGCGTCCGATCGCTTCCGCCTGCATGACCTGCTGCGCGCCTATGCCGCCGACCAGGCACGGCTGGAACAGACCCCGCAGGAGCGCGAAGAAGCGCTGCGGCGGGTGCTGATCTGGTACCTGCACACCGCGGACGCGGTCCAGGCCCGTGTCGCGCCGCAGGAGCCTCACGTGGAGCTGGTGCCTGCCGAAGGAGGACTGCCCGAGGTGCGGTTCGCCGACGGAGCGCAGGCGATGCGGTGGTACGAGGCAGAACGGGACAACCTGGTGGCTGCCGTGCGCGCGGCCGCGAGCGGCGGACGGGACCGGATCGCCTGGCAGCTGGCGGTGGTCCTGCGTGCCGTCTACATGACCAACAACCCGTTTCAGGACTGGCTCATCACCTCCCAGATCGGTCTGGAGGCCGCCCGGCGCGACGGCGATCGGCGCGCCGAAGCCGAACTGCAGGAGAGCCTCGCCATGGCGTACGCCCAGTCCCAGAGCCTGACAACCGCGGCGGAGCACTATGAGTCGGCGCTGACCCTGCGCCGGGAACTGCACGACACCTTCGGTGAGGCACTGACGCTCAACGGCCTTGGCCTGCTTGAACTACGCCGCCGCAACCTCACGCAGGCACAAGCGGCCCTCGAAGGCAGCAGGGCGCTGTTCGCGGCCCTGAACGACGGGTTCTGGGAGCCTCGCGTGGCAGTCAATCTCGCGCAGGTGGAACTGGAACTCGGGCACCCCGAGAAGGCAGTCGGTCCTCTGCACCGCGGAATCGAGGTGTTCAGGGCCCACGGCGATCGCCGCGCCGAGGGCAACGCACTCCGGCTCCTTGCCGTCGCGGAACTGGACAGCGCAAGCGCGGATGCCGCATTGGCACACGCCGAGCAGGCCGTAGCCATCGCCACCGAGATCCGCAGCGCAGCCACCGAGGCCTACTGGCTCCTGGCCTTGGGCGACGCCCAACGCGCCACCGGGCATCCCACCCGGGCACAGGTCTCCTACCATCGCGCCGCAGCACTCCAGGAACAGCTTGGCGACCGCGCCCGCCAAGCCGCTGCCTGGGACGGCCTCGGGCAGGCGTGTCTGCAACTCGGCCGCGAGCAGGAAGCCGCGGACTTCCACCACCGGGCAGCGGCAACCTACCGCGACCTTCAGCTGACCTGGGAGACAGCACGAACACTGGCGCACCTGGCAGTTGCCCTGGACAGTGCTAGCGCGCCGCAGGAGGCCGCTGACGCACGAGCTGACGCAGTCGACCTGCTCACGACTTTCACCGACCCGCGGGCTGTGCGACTACGGGACAGCATCGTCCGGCGGTCACCTCACGACGAGGCCAGCCAGTGATCCCGCGCTGGAACCGGCACCGACTCGGTGACCCACAGCGGCCCGTCCCCGCACCGCATCCGCACACCGCTCACCTGCCTGGTACTGGTCCGCAGCACACTGACCCACCTGCCCCGGACGACCGCCAGCGGCCCCGGAACGGCGAACAGGCCGAACCGGTAAGCCCGCACCAGATTGTGGACCTCCCGGGCCGGCCGACTCCAGTCGATGACCGCGCTCTCCGGGCCCATGACACCCTCGTACGACGCCCGCGACTCGTCCTGCGGCGTCCCCGCGAAACCGTCCTCCGCCAGGGCCAGCGCCTCCGGTACCAGCGCCCGGATGGTGGCCCGGACCTGTGCGAAGACCACGTCGCCGGCCAGATCGTCCGGGAGGGAGATGCCACCGCGCTGGGCCACGACCGGGCCGCTGTCGAACGCCTCGTCCATCCAGTGCACCGTCACCCCGGTCTCCTCCTCGCCGTGCCGCACGGCCCAGTGCACCGGCATAGGCCCCCGGTGCCGCGGCAGAAGCGACGGGTGGACGTTCAGCACTCCGAGCCGCGGTGCGCGCAGCACGGACGCAGGCAGCCGCCACGGAATCCCGTAACACACGACAACGTCAGGCTCGTATCCGGCGAGAGCGAGCGCGAGGCCCTGCGGGCTGCGAGGCACCAGCAGATCGGGCCCGGCCGGCATCGCCGCCAGCACCTCATCCGCGCCAGCCCCACCCCGCGATGCGGCACACACATACGCGACCGGAGTGTGACCGGCTGCCTCGCACGCCGCAGCCAAGTCCTCGAAGCCCTCAGCCCCGTACGACATCAGCACTACGCGCATCCGTCAGCCACCTCCCACCATGATGGACGAAGCCGAACCGCAAAGGTGCGTGATCATCTCATGGATCCGGTGACATCGGTGCTCCTGCCCAGCGCCCAGTCCCTCGTCACGGCGATTCTCACCGACGGCTGGACACACGTACGCGACGCCCTCGCACGCCGCTGGAGCCGGCAGACCGGCGAACCGCAGACCGACATCGAACGCCGCTTGGACACGGCCCACCACCAGGCCGCGGGCATAGGCGACGACGAGGCCGTCCAGCGAGCGTACTGGGCCGGATACCTCGCCGCCGTTCTGGCCGAGCGCCCGCCCCTTCTCGATGTCCTACGTGACCTGCCCGACATGCCCGACCTGCACAACACCAACAGCGGAACCGTCACGACCCTCGTCCAGGCCCGCGACATCCAAGGAGGCATCACTTTCGGGCCGCAGTAACGGGGTCTTGGTAACCCGCCCCCGCTGGGGGCCTTCTGCCGTGGGAGGGGAAACAGGTCTTCCCCAGCAGGGGCGGGAGCTCAGGCGGGGACATTGAAGCCCCGTTGGCGCTGCATGTGAAGCTTGGCAAGGGCCGCTAGCTGTCGCTGCTCCCACGCTGTGGCCGGTCGAACCGAAACCCTGCGTGAACGCCACTCAAGGCCGGTGGGACGGGCGAGGAAGACCACCGGGCCCTGAATGCCCGTGATCCTTGCGGGCATGTCGTAGTGCCGGTCATAGACGATCTGACCAACCGTGAGTTCGTCCGCTTCGGCTCGCGGCCTTCGGGCCGGTCGCTGCCGTACTGCTGTCCTCATCGCTCCGTCCTTCCTCGGCATCGCTCGCACTGCGGGAAACGGCACGGCGGGTAGTCCGGCCCGGGGAGGTGGACCACGCCGGACGTCACATCCAGCGCTCCGCCGTACGGCGTCCACCACCCTTCGGGGCTGCTCTCGTACGGGGTGCCCGCGAACGGGTCGGCCGTTCTCTCCGGTGCCGTCGCCACTTCACAGTCCCCGGCGAGTACGGCGGTTGGCCTCAGCCACCCGGGGAACCAGACGCTCACGGGTGGTCGGCCGGCGGAACTCCGCCGTGTCCCACTCCTCGCCGTTGGGGGCTCTCAGGGTCAACGTCGAGCCGTCCCAACTCACGACGGAGCCCACACGGCCCGTACGGGCATCGGTGGTCCAGTCCCCCAGGCCGGGCACGTACGCGGGCTCCGCATTCGTCTCGGGGGCGCTCACGCCGCCACCGCCTTCGCGTCCGTTGCCCGGCGGTGCGGGTGCTGACTGATCACGTCGTTGGTGCTCCGGAGGCTTACGACGCTGCCCAGCCGTCGAGCCGCTTCCCGCTTCGTCGACGCGGCAGTGCAGATGGGGCAGCCGTCCACGGGTACGGGCTCAAGGGCAGGTGCGCGGAGCACCGGAGTCGTCGCCGTCGTCTCACTGGTCACCCTTACGACCTCCCCTTGAGTCCGGCCTCAACGGCCCGCAGCAGTACGGGGGTTGGTGACGCGTAACCGGTGCGTGGAACCCACTTCGGCGCGAGTCGCCGGAAGCCACCGGTTTCCATGAGTGCTTCCAGCTCTGCCACGCCGCCAGCCGGGGCCGCCCGAACTGTCTCCTGATCGGACACGACCGCTCCTCTCCGTAGCACTGTCACTACCAAGCGAGTTCAGCGTGGCCCACGGCGGGGAAGCAATCAACGAGTCAGACAGGAACGGAAGGTTGGTGAAAGCTCTTTGAACCGCAAGGAGTTGGACCCGGACAGTTCTCCCCAGGCCGCCTTCGGCGCGCGTCTGCGCAGCGCACGGGAGGCGCGCGGCTGGAAGCAGGAGGACCTGGCGGAGCGGGTGGGATATGCCAGTTCGCATATCTCGGCCGTGGAAACTGCTCGCAAGATGCCGACCTTGCGCTTCTCGCGCAGTGCGGACCTCGCCTTCGGTATCGCGGATACAGAGGACACGTTCGAGCGCCAGTGGCGCGAGATCCGCCACGGCAGCCTGTTGGAGGGCTTCCCGCAGTTCGTCGACCACGAGAGGCGTGCGGCAGAGATCCGGCTGTACGAAGTGGGGGTCATTCCCGGTCTGCTTCAGACACCGGAGTACGCGACGGTCCTGGCGGACAGCGTCGTCAAGCGAGGGGCGGTCACCGCCGAGCAGGCGCACGAGCGGGTCACGCTCGTCGCGGATCGGCAGACCGCGCTCGTCCGGACGCCCCAGCCGATGATCTTCGTGGTGCTGGACGAAAGCTGTCTGCGTCGGCCCATCGGCGAACCCGCCGTCATGAACGCCCAGTTGGAGCGGCTGATCGAGTTCGCCGAGCTGCCGAACACCGTGCTCCAGGTCGCTCCGTTCAGCATGGGGGCTCGCCGACCGCTCAGCCTGCCGGTCACCGTCCTCACAATGTCGGACCGCTCGCTCCTGTCGTACGCCGAGTCCGCCCAGCGGGGTCATCTCGAACGGGACGGCAGGTTCGTCCTGCCCATGCTGACGGCCTACCATCAACTACAGGCCGAGGCCTGCTCACAGGCGGAATCCGTGGCCATGATCAACCAGTTGCGAAAGGGCACCCCGTGACGACCGAATCCCCCCGTTGGTACAAGTCCTCGTACAGCGAGAACGGCGGCCAGTGCATAGAGGTCGCCGGAAACCTCGTCGCCCCGCGCGGCGTGGTCCCCGTCCGTGACTCCAAGAACCCGAACGGTCCGGTTCTGGACGTCCCCGCCGAGGCGTTCTCGTCCTTCGTGGCGGGCGTCAAGACCGGAGAGCTCGGCTCTGTCTGACCGCTCGGCCCGACGCCCGTCTCCGAGCCCGGCGCCTGGTCGTCGTTCGTCGTTGCCGTCCAGCGTGACGAGTTCTCCGTGTGAGTCTGACCCGACTACGTGATGCCCCGCCACTCTGCGAGGAGGAGCGGGGCATCACTGGTGTGTATGGCACCGTCTCATCGGCCCGGCTCCCGCCCTGCTCACTGCTCTTCGGCCGGGCCCTCGTCCACCATGCCGTCCATACCCCTCGCCTGCTGGAACCTCTCGGCGGAGATGGCCTCGGTCAAGCGCGCATCCTCATCACCCTGCGTCATCGTCGCTCCCTTCCTCGCTACGACACCTCCTGCTGGTGTCGGCGCCGTAAGCCTTGGAGTCCTGTCACCGCATCGCACACAGCCCGAAGCAGAGCCTGGTTGTCGCCCCCGAGTCCGCCCGCCAAGTTCAGGCGGATTCGGGGGCTCAACTGCTTCCAGAGCAGGTCCGGTTGAGGCCACATCAATCCGACTGCGGCGCCCACGATTCGTGGTAGTGGTCCCCTCTTCACAAGGTCAATCAGTCCAAGCGAACGCTTCCTGAGAAGCCCACTTCTGCAGGAAGCGTTCGTCGTAAGCAGACATACCGAGAATGCGAAGTGCCTGCCGACCGAGAGAAGGCACCCCATCTCTGCGGGGGAACAGAACAAGCGCCCCGCCCCCGTGTGCAGGGCGGGGCGAAAAGCGCATCCAGGTGCTGACCACGCCGGGCGCGGCGGCGCATTACGCGTAGTACGTCTGCGCCGCGCGCCCCCCGGCCTCCGCTCACTCGGCCGGGTCACCGCGTCCCCCGCCTCCACGGCGTCCACCGCCGCCTTCTTCAAGCTGTCCCGCGTGTGCTGCACAACCACCGGCATCGCGGCGATCGGCACCGGTTCACCGACTCCCTCCCGCACGAACGCCGGGAGAATGAAGTCCGCCGGGTGCAGCCGGGTCTCCGCGACCATCCGCCGCATCACAGGAGTGGTACGCAACCACCGCGGCCGCGCGCCCGGGAAGGATCCGTACATCGTCCTACCGCCTACGCTACGCCCGCCCCGGCCCCACCTTTGCCGACGCGACGTCGGCGCCACCGGGCCCCGATGCCGCCGCCATGCCGACGACGCGACTACGGGCAGTCGAGCCACTGGGGCGGCACCCGTCCCACAGAGAGCAGCACCCCGCCAAGCCCCGACAAGCGCCCCCAACCCACACCAGCACCGAGCACCTCAAACCCCCACTCCCAACATGCCCACATGCGCCCCCCACCCCCCACCCCCATCCTGGAAGAGACGGCCCCCCAACCGCCGCCGCCCCTCCTCCCCCCCCCACCCCAGGAGGACGCGATGACCGCCACCCACCAAACCCCCGACCTGTTCGCCCTCTCCGGGATCCGCGGCCCGATCCTGCGCCCCGGCGACGACGACTACGCCACGGAGGTGACCGGCTTCAACCTGGCCGCACGGCACACCCCCGACGTGGTCATCGGCGCGACCGGCGCCGACGACGTGGTGGCCGCGATGCGCTGGGCGAGTGCCACCGGTACCCCGGTCACGGTCCAGGGCACCGGCCACGGGGCCAACTTCCCCATCGACGACGGCCTGTTGATCAGCACGGCCGGCATGACGGACGTACGGGTCGACCCGGGCGAGCGCACCGCGACGATCGCCGCCGGCGCGAGGTGGCGGCATGTCCTGGCGGCAGCCGCCCCGCACAGCCTGGCCGCGCTCAGCGGCACGTCGACGGGCTCCGGCGTGGTCGGCTACACACTGGGCGGCGGACTCCCGGCCCTCGGCCGGACCTACGGCTACGCGGCCGACCTCGTCCGCTCCTTCCAGGTCGTCACCCCCGACGGAACCCTGCACGAGACCGACGCCACCCACGAACCCGACCTGTTCTGGGCGCTGCGCGGCGGCAAGGGCAACGTGGGCGTGGTAACGGAACTGGTCTGCGAACTGCTCCCACTGTCCCGCATCCTCGGCGGCGGCATCTACTGCGCGGGCGAGGACGCCGAGGCCCTGCTGCGCGCCTGGACGGAATGGACACCGAGGGTGCCACCGGAGATGTGCAGCGCGTTCACCGTCCTGCGTCTGCCCCCGCTCCCGGAGATCCCCGAACCCCTGCGCGGCGGCTTCTGGGCCCGGGTCGCGGTCGCCTGGACCGGCGACACGACCGAGGGCGAGAGCCTGCTGGCACCGATCCGCGCCGCCGCGCCGGTCGTGATCGACTCGGTGGAGGAGATGGACTACACGGACGTGGACCGCATCTACATGGAGCCGAAGGACCCGCTCCCCGCGCGGGAGTCGTGCTCACTCCTGCGCGACCTGCCCCCGGCCGCCGTACGGACGTTCCTGGGCCAGGCGGGCCCCGCGGCCACCGACTGCCCCCTGCTGTTCGTCGAGCTGCGTCACATGGGCGGCGCGCTGGCCCGCCTGCCCGCCGTCCAGGACGCGGTCTGCTCCCGCGATGCGGCCTACCTGCTGGGGGCGGTCGGCGTCGTGACCGACGCACCGGCCGCCCGCGCGATCGAACAGGCCACCACGGCACTGCACACCGCGATGGCCCCGTACGGCACCGGCCTGACCATGGTCAACGTCCACGGCACCCCGGGCGACGAACTGGACCGCGCCCGCGCCTGGACACCGGAGGTCTACGACCGCCTCCGCCGCACAAAGGCCACGTACGACCCGTCGAACCTGCTGCGGTACGGCCACACGGTGCCCCCGGCAGCAGCGTAAAACCCCGTAGTTCCCTACGTTCCCTACGTCGTCGTACGCCTCCGCCTGGCCCCCGGCCTCCGCTCACTCGGCCGGGTCACCGCGTCCCCCGCCTCCACGGCGGCAGCCCTCCGCTTCGTCCCGAAGTCCGCGAGCGCCTCGGCCAGCTTGTGCACGGACGGCTCGGGGGCCATGACGTCGACCCGCAGACCGTGCTCCTCGGCGGTCTTCGCGGTCGCCGGACCGATGCACGCGATCACGGTCACGTTGTGCGGCTTGCCCGCGATGCCGACCAGGTTCCGCACGGTCGACGACGAGGTGAAGAGAACGGCGTCGAAGCCACCCCCCTTGATCGCCTCCCGGGTCTCCGCCGGCGGCGGCGAGGCACGCACCGTCCGGTACGCGGTGACGTCGTCGACCTCCCACCCGAGGTCGATCAGCCCGGCCACCAGCGTCTCCGTGGCGATATCGGCCCGCGGCAGGAACACCCGGTCAATGGGGTCGAACACCGGGTCGTACGGCGGCCAGTCCTCCAGCAGCCCGGCGGCCGACTGCTCCCCGCCCGGCACGAGATCCGGCTTCACGCCGAAGGCGATCAGTGCCTTCGCCGTCTGCTCGCCCACCGCCGCGACCTTGATCCCCGCGAACGCGCGCGCGTCGAGCCCGTACTCCTCGAACTTCTCCCGCACGGCCTTGACGGCGTTGACCGACGTGAAGGCGATCCACTCGTACCGCCCCGTCACGAGCCCCTTGACGGCCCGCTCCATCTGCTGGGGCGTGCGCGGCGGCTCGACGGCGATGGTCGGGACCTCGTGTGGGACGGCCCCGTAGGACCGCAGCTGGTCGGAGAGCGACGCCGCCTGCTCCTTCGTCCGCGGGACGAGAACCTTCCAGCCGAACAGCGGCTTGCTCTCGAACCAGGACAGCTGGTCGCGCTGGGCGGCGGCGGAACGCTCACCGACCACGGCTATCACGGGCCGCCCGCCGTCCGGCGAGGGCAGCACCTTGGCCTGCTTCAGGGTCTGCGCGATCGTGCCCAGCGTGGCGGTCCAGGTGCGCTGCCGGGTCGTCGTACCGGCGATCGTCACCGTCATCGGGGTGTCCGGCTTGCGGCCCGCCGCCACCAGCTCACCCGCCGCGGCGGCCACGGAGTCCAGCGTCGTCGAGACGACGACCGTCCCGTCCGACGCCCCGACCTCGGTCCAGCACCGGTCGGAGGCCGTACGCGCGTCGACGAACCGTACGTCCGTGCCCTGCGCGTCCCGCAGCGGCACACCGGCGTACGCGGGCACGCCCACGGCCGCCGCGATACCGGGCACGACCTCGAAGGGAACGCCGGCGGCGGCGCAGGCGAGCATCTCCTCGGCGGCGTAGGTGTCGAGCCCGGGGTCGCCGGACACCGCACGGACGACCCGCTTGCCGCCCCGCGCGGCCTCCATGACAAGATGGGCCGCATCCCTCAAGGCGGGGATCCCAACGGCTGTTGACGCGCCGTCAGCAACCGCTGGTTGAGACGTGCCCGAGCTCGCGTACGTATTCGAGGAAGACCCCGAGGACGATCCCGAGGGGGGCTCCGAGGACGACGGCGTACCGGCGTCGGTGTTGAGGACGGCGACGCCCGCTCTGGCATGCGTACGCACCACGTCGAGCACTTCGTGCCCGGCGACGAGAACGTCCGCGTTCGCCAGCGCCTCCACGGCGCGCAGTGTCAGCAGTCCCGGATCTCCGGGTCCGGCACCGAGGAAGGTGACGTGCCCGTGTTCCGGACCGGCGGGAAGGGTGGTGGGGCTCAATGTGCTCGCTCCCCCATCAGACCGGCCGCGCCCTTGGCAAGCATCTCGGCAGCGAGTTCACGGCCGAGCGCCATTGCTTGGTCGTACGTCTCGGGCACGGGACCGGTGGTGGACAGCTGCACCAGCGTCGAGCCGTCGGTGGTGCCGACGACGCCGCGCAGGCGCATTTCCTTGACAATCTGCCCGTCGGCCAGAAGGTCGGCGAGCGCCCCCACAGGGGCACTGCAACCGGCCTCCAGGGCGGCGAGAAGGGACCGCTCGGCGGTCACGGCGGCCCGGGTGAACGGGTCGTCGAGCTCTCCGAGCGCAGCAACGAGCGCTGCATCCTGGGCGGTGTTCCCCGCCCTGCACTCGATCGCCAGAGCCCCCTGGCCGGGGGCGGGCAAAACCGTGTCGACCGACAGGAAGTCGGTCACTTCGTCGATCCGGCCGATCCGCTTCAGACCGGCGGCGGCCAGCACGACGGCATCCAGCTCGCCGCTGCGCACGTACCCGATCCGCGTGTCGACGTTCCCGCGGATCGGCACCGTCTCGATGGAGAGCCCGTGATTGCGCGCGTACGCGTTCAACTGGGCCATCCGCCGCGGCGAACCGGTGCCGACGCGCGCGCCCTCGGGCAGTTCGGTGAACCGCAGCCCGTCGCGGGCCACCAGCACATCGCGCGGGTCCTCCCGCACCGGCACCGCGGCCAGCGACAGGTCGTCGGGCTGCGCGGTGGGCAGGTCCTTGAGGGAGTGCACGGCGAAGTCCACTTCCCCGCGCAGCAGCGCGTCGCGCAGCGCGGTGACGAAGACACCCGTGCCGCCGATCTGCGCGAGGTGCTCGCGGGACGTGTCGCCGTACGTCGTGATCTCCACGAGTTCGACGGGCCGTCCGGTCACCCGGCGCACGGCGTCCGCCACCTGCCCGGACTGGGCCATGGCGAGCTTGCTGCGCCTGGTCCCGAGCTTCAGTGGGTGCTCACTCATGCCGGACCTCGGCTCTCGACGTTCTCGGGTTGGTTCTTCTTGGGCCGGCCATTGGGCTGGCCGTCGGCCCGGGACACGGCAGCGACCGTCTCCGGGTCCAGGTCGAACAGGGTCCGCAGGGCGTCCGCGTACCCGGCGCCGCCGGGCTCGGCCGCGAGCTGCTTGACCCGTACGGTCGGCGCGTGCAGCAGCTTGTCGACCACGCGCCGCACGGTCTGCGTGATCTCGGCCCGGTGCTTCTCGTCGAGCTCGGGCAGCCGCCCGTCGAGGCGCGCGATCTCACTCGCGACGACATCGGCGGCCATGGTCCGCAGCGCCACCACGGTCGGCGTGATGTGCGCGGCCCGCTGAGCCGCCCCGAAGGCCGCGACCTCCTGCGACACGATCTGGCGCACCATGTCCACATCGGCCGCCATCGGCCCCGCGGACAGAGTCCCCTGATCGGACACGGTGGCGGAGACCTCGGCCAGCGACTCGATGTCGACGAGCCGTACGCCGGGCAGCCGGTGCACGGCCGGGTCGATGTCCCGCGGCATCGCCAGGTCCAGCAGCGCGAGCACGGGCTCGGGCCGGGGCACCTCGGCGACCGGCTCGGGCCTGCGGCGCTCGGGGACGCGGCCGATGAGGGCCGCGGTCGCGGCGAGCGCGTTGATGAGGTCGGCGTCCGCCTCCGCCCGGCGGGCGGCCTCGCGGCGGTCGATCGTGCCGCCCGACACCCAGGCCGCGTGCTGCTCCAGCGTGGCCGCGTCCATCCCGGCCACCGCGGCCTCGCCCATCACGGAGAAGCCGCCGCCCTGCACGGCCGACACGTCGAGGGGGCAGCCCTCCTCAGTGCCGACGCCGGTGGGCGGGAGGGGCGTGGCCGTGGCCTTGGATGCGGCCGTGGATGTCGTACGACCGGACCGCGCGCCCTCGGACGCACCGGCGGAACCGGAGAAACCTTCTGGCACCCGCCCCTCGACCGCCTCCGCGACCGCGTCGGCCGTCAGGACCAGGCCCGTCGCGCCCGTGCAGGAGACGACGACATCGGCACGTGTCAGCTCGAACGGCACCGATTCCATCGGTACCGCGCGGGCCGCCACGTCCGTTCCGTCCTGCTCGGTCAGGATCTGGGCGAGCCGCTCGGCACGGTCGTACGTCCGGTTGGCGACGACGATCTCGGCGACCCCGGTACGCGCGAGCGTGGCCGCGGCGAGGGAGGACATGGAGCCCGCGCCGATCACGAGGGCCCGCTTGCCCTTGGCCCAGGCGTCGACGTCCGCGCCCTCGGCCAGCTGCTCCAGGCCGAAGGTCACCAGCGACTGCCCGGCCCGGTCGATGCCGGTCTCGGAGTGGGCGCGCTTGCCGACCCGCAGCCCCTGCTGGAACAGGTCGTTCATCAGGCGCCCGGCGGTGTGCAGCTCCTGCGCCTGCGCGAGGGAGTCCTTGATCTGGCCGAGGATCTGCCCCTCGCCGACGACCATCGAGTCGAGCCCGCAGGCCACGGAGAACAGATGGTGGACGGCCCGGTCCTCGTAGTGCACGTACAAGTAAGGAGTGAGCTCGTCGAGCCCCACCCCGCTGTGCTGGGCGAGCAGCGTGGACAGCTCGGCGATACCGGCGTGGAACTTGTCCACGTCGGCGTACAGCTCGATCCGGTTGCAGGTGGCGAGGACGGCGGCCTCGGTGGCCGGCTCGGCGGTGACCGTGTCCTGCAGCAGCTTGATCTGGGCGTCCGAGGCCAGCGCGGCCCGCTCCAGGACGCTGACCGGAGCGCTGCGGTGACTCAGCCCGACGACGAGGAGACTCATGCCGGCATCACGGCGGGGACGTCCCCGTCCGGTCCTTTGCCTGAGGTGTCCTTGGGCGCGACCGCGGGCACCGTGCCCTCGGCGACGGCCTCCTCGCCGGCCTTGCGCTGCTCGTGGAAGGCGAGGATCTGCAGCTCGATGGAGAGATCCACTTTCCGTACGTCGACGCCGTCCGGCACCGTCAGCACGGTCGGCGCGAAGTTGAGGATGGACGTGACCCCGGCCGCGACGAGCCGGTCGCAGACGGGCTGGGCGGCACCGGCGGGGGTGGCGATCACGCCGATCGATACGCCGTTGTCCTCGATGATCTTTTCCAGGTCGTCCGTGTGCTGCACCGGAATGCCCGCCACGGGCTTCCCAGCCATCGCCGGGTCGGCGTCGATCAGCGCGGCCACACGGAATCCACGGGACGCGAACCCGCCGTAATTGGCCAGCGCCGCGCCGAGATTACCGATACCGACGATCACAACCGGCCAGTCCTGGGTCAGCCCCAGTTCACGGGAGATCTGGTAGACGAGATACTCGACGTCGTAGCCGACCCCACGCGTCCCGTAGGAGCCCAGGTACGAGAAGTCCTTGCGCAGCTTCGCGGAGTTGACCCCCGCGGCGGCCGCCAGCTCCTCGGAGGAGACCGTGGGTACCGAGCGCTCCGACAGTGCGGTCAGGGCTCGGAGGTACAGCGGAAGCCTGGCGACGGTGGCCTCGGGAATCCCTCGGCTGCGGGTCGCCGGTCGGTGAGTTCGGCCAGTTGCCACGGTGCTCCTGCGGGTAGAGCGGGGCTGCAGGCGGTCACACGTACCCAGACCGCCCCGTCGAAAGCAGGCTATGTCTTTGTGAACGCGTGCACAAAGATGGTGTCCGATTTGCCCGGCCAACGTGACCGGGGTCACGCACTCCCGGCGCACGCGTACGGAACCGGCGCACGCGCGCCTTCGTTCCTCACTGGATGCCTCACGTACTGGGGGCAAAACCGCACACACTCCTCAACGATCCCCGCCCCCGAGACCTTCGGCCCATCGATCCTAAGCGACTTTTTGGACCAGTTGGACTGCTAGGTCGGCACTCGATGGGGACGCGACCGGAACTTCGGCCCGGACTCAGCCATGCCTCAGCCGACTCTCGGTCAGGACTCGGCCAGGGCTTTGCGGAGGCGTTGCTCGTTCACACGCCAAAACGTGTGCTGCCGGCCGTCGACGAGCACGACGGGAATCTGCTCCCAGTACTCGCGGTGCAACTCCTCGTCCTGGGTGATGTCCTTCTGCTCCCAGGGCACCCCGAGCTCGCCGCACACCTTCTCGATCACGGCCTGCGCGTCTTCACACAGATGGCAGCCGGGCTTCCCGATCAGGGTGACGACCCGCCGCCCCTGGGGACCCTCCTCGCTCGCGCTGCCCGTACTGCCCGAACTGCCCGCACGACGCCCGCCACGCCAGAACCTGCGACTCATGTCAGCCATATTCATGTCAGCCATTCAGCCATTCTCATGCCGAACCCGACCTGCCGGTTCCGCGCGCGGAGGCACCGGTCGGATCACTCCTCAAGGGATCCTTTAACGGTACGGTCGCGGAGAGTTCACAGCCTCCAAACCTCTCGACTCCGGAAGTACCGAACAGACTGGCTATGCTCACGGCATGGCCGCTCTCGGATGGCTCACTCCCCGTAGGCGTTCCGCCACGGCGCGGAGCGTGTTGGCAGGCGAGGCCTCGGCGGAGGCCGCGCGCAAGTCCTCGCAGGAACTGGAGGAACTCGCGCCCGACACCGGCGCGGCGGAAGCGGAGGAATCGGTCGCGGAACCGGAGTTCCCGGTCCTCGGCGACGACAAGGCCGCCGCCTTCTTCGACCTCGACAACACCGTCATGCAGGGTGCCGCGCTGTTCCACTTCGGCCGGGGCCTGCACAAGCGGAAGTTCTTCGAGACACGCGACCTCGCCCGGTTCGCCTGGCAGCAGGCGTGGTTCAGGCTGGCGGGAGTCGAAGACCCGGAGCACATGCAGGAGGCCCGCGACTCGGCCCTGTCGATCGTCAAGGGCCACCGCGTCGCCGAGCTGATGACCATCGGCGAGGAGATCTACGACGAGTACATGGCCGAGCGCATCTGGCCGGGCACCCGGGCGCTGGCCCAGGCCCACCTGGACGCCGGCCAGAAGGTATGGCTGGTCACGGCGGCCCCGGTGGAGATCGCCACGGTGATCGCCCGCCGCCTGGGCCTGACCGGAGCCCTGGGCACGGTCGCGGAATCGGTCGAGGGCGTCTACACGGGCAAGCTCGTCGGCGAGCCGCTGCACGGCCCGGCCAAGGCGGAGGCGGTACGCGCACTGGCGACGGCCGAGGGCCTGGACCTGTCCCGCTGCGCCGCCTACAGCGACTCCCACAATGACATCCCGATGCTCTCCCTCGTGGGCCACCCCTACGCGATCAACCCCGACACAAAGCTCCGCAAACACGCCCGCGCCTCCGACTGGCGCCTCCGCGACTACCGCACAGCCCGCAAAGCAGCCAAGGTCGGCCTGCCCGCCGCAGCAGGCGTCGGCGCAGTAGCCGGCGGCACAGCAGCAGCGATCGCCCTGCACCGCCGCCGCCGCTGACACCGAGCCCACCCCGGGATCGCCCGTACAGCACCGAAGACACCCCACGCCCACCACACCTGAGCCTCATACGGGACCAGGGCCACCGCACACTTGCCACCGCGCGGGGAACACCGCGCCTGCGGTCCGCCCAGGGTTGAGGACCAGGCGCGACCGCCACCGAGCGGGAAGTCCCGCGCCTGGGATCGTCCGTACGGGGCTGAGGACCAGGCGCACCTGCCGCCGAGCGGGGAGCACCACGCCCACGGTCCACCCCGGGCCGAGGACGCGACGCGGCTACCGCCGAGCGGGGGGCACCACGCCCACGGTCCACCCCGGGGTCGACGACCGGACGCGCCTGCCACCGAGCGGAGAGCACCACGCCTGGGATCGTCCGTACGGGGCTGAGGACCAGGCGCGCCTGCCACGGAGCGGAGAGCACCACGCCCACGGTCCACCCCGGGCCGAGGACGCGACGCGCCTGCCGCCGGGTGGGAAAAGCCGCGCCTGCGGTGTGCCCCGGGTCGGGGGCGCGCCGGGGGGCTCCGTCCTCGGTCTGGCGCGAAATAGCTTGGGCCACAGGGCCCAACTGCGTTGAACGCGCCATCCGCTGCGGGCGGACACCCCGACACACCCCCTTCCGCACGCGCGCGGCCGACCCGCCGCAGGGGACGCGTCACAACCCCCGTAGGGCCGTGCACCGCCGGCTCCGCTGCGGGGCCGCGCGTCACAACTCCCGCAGGACCGTGCACCACCGACCCCGCTGCGGGGATACGCGGCTTACGCGGCACGCCCCCTCCTCCGCACGACCGTGCACAACCCGACCCGCTACGTAGGCACGCGGCACAACCTCCGCACGACCGTACGCAGCCGACCCACCGCAGGGCTACGCCGGGCACCCCGCGCGCGTTCGGACGACGCCGGCCCGGGGGTTTCGCGGTGGGGTGCTCTGCGCGTCCGTATGCGGCTGCCGTGCTGTGGGTTCCTGGTGCGCCGCGCATGACTGTCCCGCCGTCACGGTGCACGTCTGTCAGCCCGGGCCGAGCGTCACCAGCCCGTCTGGCGCTTGAGGAGGAGGCCGCAAGGCCGATCCCCACCCACGCGGCCACGCCGATCAGCCCACCCCAGCCCCCTCCAGCCCGTCCGGCGCTTGAGGACGAGGCCGTTCAGGCCGATCCACGGCAACCCCCATCGCCCCGCACGCGCACTCCATCCCCCACCCCCGACTCCCACCCACCCGACCTGTCCCACCCGCCCCGGAGACACTCCAGCGGGGGTCCAGGGGCGGAGCCCCCTGATGGGGTCGAAGGGGCGGAGCCCCTGGGGATGGGACGGGTAGGGGCGGCGGGGGCGAAAAAGGCGGGACGGCACCCCGGCATTCGGGCTGTCCTACCCCACCACCGCCCCCGCCAGTCACGCCCCCCGCACCCGGCCACAACACGCCCCCGACCAGAGCACAACGTGAACTTATCCGATCAACAACCGGTCGGAGAACGGCACTTGAACGGGCGTAGATCAGTAACAGAAGCGACGTAATCGATGAATAGAGCAACTGGGTGTAGCAGTGCCTGTACGAAGCGTTATTCTCCTCAAACGCAAACCGGTACCCCCTCCGTCGCTACGACGGGTGAAAGGTTCCGTACTGCACGTGATGGAAGCTCTGCCTCTGGGAGTCTCGTGTACCCACACGTCGGGGTTGACGCCTCGGGCCTGGCTACGCTGCGCGCAACGGTCAAAGACCTGTTGCGCGGCTTCGTCCCCACCGCGTACGCCGTCCCCGCCCTCGCTGTCCCCACCGCGCCCCTCGGCCCGTGCTACGCACTGGCGGACGGCATCGAGCAGGTGCCGGCGCGAAGCGCCGTCGTCGAGGGGCGGCGGTCGGGTGACGGGCGGGCGGGCAGACGGGGCCGCTCGGGACCGGGCACCACCACCCGCCGCCCGGCCGCGGACAGCGACAGCGCCCGCATGATGGACCTCGTCGAACGCGCCCAGGACGGCGAGGCCGAGGCATTCGGTCGCCTGTACGACCAGTACAGCGACACCGTGTACCGCTACATCTACTACCGCGTGGGGGGCAAGGCGACCGCCGAGGACCTCACCAGCGAGACGTTCCTCCGCGCCCTGCGCCGCATCGGCACGTTCACCTGGCAGGGCCGCGACTTCGGCGCCTGGCTGGTGACGATCGCCCGCAACCTGGTCGCCGACCACTTCAAGTCCAGCCGCTTCCGACTCGAAGTGACCACCGGCGAAATGCTCGACGCCAACGAGGTCGAGCGTTCACCGGAGGACTCCGTCCTGGAGTCCCTCTCCAACGCCGCCCTCCTCGACGCCGTACGACGCCTCAACCCCCAGCAACAGGAGTGCGTCACCCTCCGCTTCCTCCAGGGCCTCTCCGTCGCCGAGACCGCCCGGGTGATGGGCAAGAACGAGGGCGCGATCAAGACCCTCCAGTACCGAGCCGTCCGTACCCTCGCCCGCCTCCTGCCGGACGACGCCCGCTGAGCACTGCCCGTCGTACGCCCGCCCGCCACACGTCCCCCTACCGAGCCGCGCCCCGGAAGCCGTACGAGCCACACCGGCCCCGTACGCTCAGCGTTGCTCAACTCACCATCCGTAAACGTCCGTTGGCTTCACGGCTCGATCATCCGCCGTCCGTAACCCAAGTGCCGCGCCGCTCGTTGTGCGGGATACAGGCTCCCTGTGGACACGTCCTGGCCGACTTCGATCACTCGATCGTGTGCAAGTGGTCGAGGGCGTGCAACCCTCAGGACCCCCTGGGGAGTCGACCGTCATGACGAGAGGAGGTGCCGCCAGTGATCGCGAACGTATCGGCGCACCGGCGGGCGAACGCCTTCGCCCAGGCCCTGGAGGAGCTGACCGACCGGGGCACGGCGGCCGAGCAGCCCGAAGGGTCGGCCCCGGCTGTTGCGGCTGTCGCGGAACCACGGACCGAGCAGGGCCGCCTGTTGGCCCTCGCGACCGGTCTCGGCGAGCTGCCCAAGCCGGAGCTGGACCCCGAGGTCAAGGTCGTCCAGCGGGCCCAGCTCGTGGCCGCGATGGAGGCCATGCTGCAGGAGGGCACCGCGGGAGGCGAAGCGGCGGACCCTTCGGTGCCCGAGCAGCGCCGGGCGCGGGGGCGAGGCGCTCACCGGGCAAGCGGACTGGGGAAGCTGCGACCCCGTTCACGACTGAGCAAGGGTCTCGCCGCGGGCGGGCTCAGCGTCGGTGTGGCCGCGGGAGCCTTCGGCGGCGTCGCCGCTGCCAGTTCCGACGCCCTGCCGGGTGACTCCCTGTACGGCCTCAAGCGCGGCATAGAGGACTTCAAGCTCACCCTGACCGACGACAGCACGGACCGCGGCGAGCTCTACCTCAACCAGGCCTCCACGCGGCTCAGCGAGGCCCGCCGGCTCATGGAGCGCGATCGCGGCGGCCACCTCGACCACGAGTCCGTCGGAGAGGTCCGCCGCGCCCTGACCGGGATGCGGCACGACGCCTCCGAGGGCCACCGCCTGCTGCGCGAGGCGTACGAGCGCGATCCCGACTCCCTGGGCCCGATCCAGGCCCTCGACTCCTTCTCCCGCTCCCACCGTGACACCTGGGGCGCCCTGCGCGACCGGCTCCCGGTGCAGCTCGGGGACGTGAGCCGACAGGTCTCGTCGGTCTTCGACGCCATGGACGAAGAGGTCGCCCCGCTCCAGTCCCTGCTGCCCCAGCCCCCGGCCCCGGGAAGCACGGGCCGGCAGCCCGGCACGGGCACCGGCTCCCCCAGCGGCTCCACGGACACCGACCGCCCGGCGCCCAGCGCCACGGGCAGCGGTACGGCCGGCGAGAGCCAGAGCAGCAGCGGCACCCCCAAGCCGTCCGCCTCGGACACGGGCTCCGACAGCGACGGCCTCCTCGGCGGCAACACGGGCGGCCTCCTGGACCCGCCCCAGACCGGCGAGACCGACACCAGCACCGGTTCCTCCCCGTCCTCCGGCAGGACCACCACGCCCACCGAACCGGACGTGACCCTGCCACCACTCCTGCCGGGCCTGCTGCCCGGCCTGGGCATCGACGGCGAGGACGCCACCGACTAGGTCCGTTCCCGTACGGCGGTGGGGGCGCCCCTTGTGACAAGGGGCGCCCC
>NZ_JBSFUU010000051.1:64980-72616 GCF_053591955.1 Streptomyces sp. NPDC002845
TTTTTTTTTTGTTCTGTTTTCCTCTCCCACCCGCCCCCCCCCCCGGGGGGGGGGGGGCCGGGGGGGGGGGGGGGCCCCCCCCTCCCCCCCCGGCCCCCCCCCCACCGCCGTACGCACGTAGAAGAACCTCAGAAGAACCCTCAGAAGAACACCGACCTCCGCTGCACCAGCAGCTTGTACAGCGTGTGCTGGATCTGTTCCCTGACCTGGTCCGTCAGGTTGAACATCAGCATCGGGTCCTCGGCGGCCTCCGGCGGGTAGCCGTCCGTCGGGATGGGCTCGCCGAACTGGATGGTCCACTTGGTCGGCAGCGGGAGCGCGCCGAGCGGGCCGAGCGACGGGAAGGTCGGCGTGATCGGGAAGTACGGGAAGCCCAGGAGCCGGGCGAGGGTCTTCGAGTTGCCGATCATCGGGTAGATCTCCTCGGCCCCGACGATCGAGCACGGGATGATCGGAGTGCCCTGGCGCAGGGCCGTGGAGACGAAGCCGCCGCGGCCGAAGCGCTGGAGCTTGTAGCGGTCGTTGAACGGCTTGCCGAGGCCTTTGAAGCCCTCCGGCATCACCCCGACCAGTTCGCCCTGCTCCAGCAGCCGTGCCGCGTCCTCGGCGCACGCGAGGGTGTGGCCGAGCTTGCGGGCCAGCTCGTTGACCACCGGCAGCATGAAGACCAGGTCGGCGGCGAGCAGCCGCAGATGGCGGCCCGCCGGGTGGTTGTCGTGCACGGCGACCTGCATCATCAGGCCGTCCATCGGCAGCGTGCCCGAGTGGTTGGCGACGATCAGGGCCCCGCCCTCGGACGGGATGTTCTCGATGCCCTTCACCTCGACCCGGAAGTAGTTCTCGTACACCGGCCGCAGCAGGGACATCAGGACCTGGTCGGTCAGCTCCTCGTCGTACCCGAAGTCGTCGATCTCGTAGTCGCCCGTGAGCCGCCTGCGAAGGAAGGCGAGCCCACCGGCGATACGCCGCTCCAGACCGCCGTCCTGGGGCTTCTCGGGCTGCTGGGGCGCCTCGGGCTGCTCACGCGTCACGGGAACATCATCCTGCCCGAGCGGCCGCCCCGGCAGTGCCTGGACCTCACGAACCACCGCGGGCTCGCCCTTGCGCCGGCTCCCCGTACTCCGGCGGCGCGGCGGGCGCTGTACGGCACCCCCGCGCGACCGGTCGTCGTCGAACGGAATGACCTTGGCATCCGCCATCGTTGATGCGCTCCTCAGTTGGCGCTCTGCGTCGGGGGGTGGCCACCGCCCAGGGCGGGCAGCGCGGCGATCCGGTCGACGGCCGCCGCGATGGCCTCCGGCGGCAGCAGCCCGGGACCGCGACCGCGCGCGAAGTCCGCGAACGTCTCCGCCGTCGTGTACTTCGGTTTGTATCCCAGCGTCTCGCGCATCTGGTTCGTCGCCACGACCCGGCCGTGAGTGAGCAGCCTCAGCTGCTCGGGTGAGAAGTCCGTCACCCCCAGGGTACGCAGCGCCGTACCGACCCAGCTGACCGTCGGCATCAGCAGCGGCACGGTCGGCCGGCCCAGCCGCCGCGCGCACTGCGAAAGGAGCAGTACGCCATCGCCCGCGACGTTGAACGTGCCGCTGTTGAGCGTGCCGCGCTCGGGCTCGTGCGAGGCGATCCGCAGCACCTCGATCACATCGTCCTCGTGCACGAACTGCAGCCGCGGGTCGTAGCCGAGCACGGTCGGCAGGACCGGCAGCGAGAAGTACGAGGCCAGCGGCGAGTCCGCGCTCGGCCCCAGGATGTTCGCGAACCGCAGCACGCACACGGCCACGTCGGGCCGGCGCCGCGCGAATCCGCGTACATACCCCTCGACCTCCACCGTGTCCTTGGCGAAGCCGCCGCTGGGCAGGGACTTGGGCGGGGTGGTCTCGGTGAACACGGCCGGATCACGCGGCGCGGACCCATAGACGTTCGTACTGGACTTCACCACCAGCCGCTTGACCGCCGGGGACTTCTGGCAGGCGCCCAGCAGCTGCATGGTGCCGATGACGTTGGTCTCCTTGACCGTGGTCCGGCTGCCGCTGCCCAGGGCGGTGCCCGTCACGTCCATGTGGACCACGGTGTCGACCTTGTGCTCGGCCAGGACGCGGGCGATGGTCGCCTGCCGGATGTCGGCCTGTACGAAGTCCGCGCCGCCCAGGTGGTGCTCCGGCGGTACCGCGTCCACGCCGACCACCCGGTCCACCTGCGGGTCACGCTGGATCCGTCGGACGAACCGGCCCCCCAGCTGACGGGCCACCCCGGTCACGAGCACGACCTTCCCCAAGATCAGCGCCTTCCTTCCAGCCGTAGGCCCACGTCTTCGCCACTCTGCCCGTACTCTGCCCGCGTTCCCCGTGTTCGGCCACGTTAGCGCGTTGGTGTTGCCCTGTGATGACCGCCTGACGCACGAAGTGACGGCACATGATTGTGGCCCCCCACCTACTGATGGGGGGCCACAACACACGCTTCTCGCGGCGCTCGCACAAGAAAGACCGTAAGGACGAGCCCTACATTCTCCGTAAGGACGGACCTTACTTCTTGTTACGACGCTGAACGCGGGTGCGCTTGAGCAGCTTGCGGTGCTTCTTCTTGGCCATCCGCTTACGCCGCTTCTTGATAACAGAGCCCACGACTACCCTCGCTCACTTTTCTCAACTCGGTGCTGGGCGACATGGGCCCACACGACCTATGAGGGGCAAGCCTACCCGCCCGAGCGCTGAGCTCGTAATCGAGGGGAGCCGGGGAATCCCCGGAGGCATCCCGAGGGGCGCCTCCGGGGATCCCGTCAGGCTGTCTCCACCCCCACATAGCTCTCGCGGAGGTACTCGTGAACCGCTTGCTCCGGCACCCGGAAGGACCTCCCCACCCGGATCGCCGGCAGATGACCGCTGTGCACCAACCGGTACACGGTCATCTTCGACACTCGCATCACCGAGGCGACTTCCGCCACGGTCAGGAACTGAACCTCGTTCAGAGGCCTCTCGCCAGCTGCAGCCATGACACACCTGAACCTTCCGCACTCGACGGCCACCGGCTTCCCCTTCCGGTGACTCTTCGTCGCTGCGTGCTCACTCCCCAATGTAGGGGCGGGTGATGCGAGTGGGGAAGAGGGGATGGCATCGGCGCCTTACTGTGACAGACACGCCCGTTTGAGTACGTAGCGGGTCAGCGGTCGGTAGTAATCAGACCGCACAGCGTCATCAAGTGGAACGACGACGGACACCCGCCCCTCCGCCTGTCCGACGAAGAGCGCGGGATCGTCCGTATCGGCCGGCCCCATCGCCTCGAACCCCAGCTGACCTGCTCCGCAGACCCAGCCGTGGTCCCCGATGACCAGTTCCGGGAGCGGCCCTCCGGCCTCCGCCGCGGCCGCCAGAACCGTGCGTACCGGGAGCGGCGAGTGCGTGTGCGCGCCGGTCTCACGCCCGGAGTGTTCGGCCCCGGGCGCGCGCACCAACGCGACTCCTCGTACGTAATCAAGGTTGTACGTACGTAGACCGAACCGGGTCGTTATGTCGACACGTCTACCCGTCGCAGGGGTGAGGACCTCACATCCCACCGCCGACAAGGCGTCTGCCAACCCTGCGTAGAACCCGAGGAGCCGATGCGGATGCCCGGTCCCGAAAAGCACCGGAGCCCTACGCTCCGCGACCTCTGCCACCCGCTGCGCGAACGCGTCCAGCGCCGCCAGGGTCCGATCCGGGTCGATCACATCCTGACCGGAGGTGCACTGCGGATCGGCCGAAACCCCGCACTTCTCCGCCATCAACTCGATCACATCCCGCTCCCCCCACGCCCCTTCCGGGTCAATCCCGATCAGCACCCGAGGATCACGCGCGGCGAACAGCCGATAACTCCGCAGACTCACCTCCCGCGAGGTCGCCACCACCCCAGCCAACCCGACCGCCACCAGATACGCCCGAAGGCCTCCCCTGCTCAACACGGGCCCGATGCTGACGCACCCCCACCCACACCACTGCCAAAACCCCAAAACACCGCACAGTTGGCGTAACGAAAGGAGGAGGCAGCTGGCGTAACGAAAGGAGGGATCAACGCCCCATCAGACCCACGCGGCACCTGAAGCCCAGAGCCACCCCTTCAGCCCGACCCAGGCACAACCAGCCCAGCCCGAGCATCACCAGCCCGTCCGGCGCTTGAGGACGAGGCCGTTCAGGCCGACCCACCACCCACCGGCCCGCACACACCCAAACCCACCCCAGCCCCCTCCAGCCCGTCCGGCGCTTGAGGACGAGGCCGTTCAGGCCGATCCACAGCACCCCCCACTCACCCGCACACGCCCCACCCACCCCCAGCCCTCTGGCGGGGTCGAAGGGGCGGCAGCCCCTGGGGATGGGACGGGTAGGGGCGGCGGGGGCGAAAACACCCCACCCAGCCCCCCGCGCCCCTACGGCAACATCCCCCGCAACGGAAACACCGCCTTGCGCGCAGCAAGCACCGCCTGGTCCAACCGATCCGCAGGGTCATACCCCGCCTCCCAGTCCGCCCAGGCCACAGGCCACCGCCCATCAGTCATCCGCACCGGCGCCAACTGCCGCGTACGAGCAAAAACCTCCTGCCGCCACCCCTCCGGAATCACGGCCTCCGGCGCAATCTCCCGCCCCGCCGCCACAGCAACCAAATGCGTCCACGACCGCGGCACCACATCCACCACCGCGTACCCACCCCCACCGAGCGCGACCCACCGCCCCCCGGCGTACTCGTGCGCCAACTCATGACACGCCACCTGCACAGCCCGCTGCGCATCCAACGACACAGCCAAGTGCGCCAAAGGATCCTCAAAATGCGTATCGGCCCCATGCTGAGTCACCAGCACCTGCGGCCGAAAATCCGCAATCACCTCAGGCACCACGGAATGAAACGCCCGCAGCCACCCCGCATCCCCGGTCCCGGCCGGCAGAGCGACATTCACCGCCGACCCCTCCGCACACTCGGCCCCGGTCTCCTCCGGCCACCCGGTCTGCGGAAACAGCGTCCGGGGATGCTCATGCAGCGACACGGTCAGAACCCGCGGGTCCTCCCAGAACGCCGCCTGCACCCCATCCCCGTGATGCACGTCCACATCCACATACGCGACCCGCTCGGCCCCCAACTCCAACAACCGGGCAATGGCCAGCGAGGCATCGTTGTAAATGCAGAACCCCGAAGCACCGCCGGGCATCGCATGGTGCAACCCACCCGCGAAGTTCACCGCATGCGAGACATCCCCCCGCCACACAGCCTCAGCGGCCCCCACCGACTGCCCGGCAATGAGCGCGGACACCTCATGCATACCGGCAAAGGCGGGATCATCCATCGTCCCCAGCCCATACGCCCCATCGGCGGCCCCGGGATCAACAGAAGCAGCCTTCACAGCAGCCACGTAGTCCTCGCGGTGCACCAGCCGCAGAGTCGACTCCCCAGCAGGCTTGGCAGCGACAACCTCAACGCCATCGCTGCCCTGGTCGAGCCCGAAGGCACTCACCAACCCCCGGGTCAACGCCAGCCGGACCGGATCCATCGGATGGTCCGGCCCGAAGTCATAGCCCGTTACTGCCTCGTCCCACATCAGCTGTGCGCGGCCGCTCATGCCCGTCACCGTATCGGTCTCGTCCGGCTTCGAACGACCGGGCGTACACCAACGTCAACAGCACCAACACCATGGGCACGAGCATCGCCCCCCGATAGCTCCAGGCGTCCCCCAACGCCCCCACCAACGGCGAACCGATCAAAAACCCCACATAGTTGAAAACATTCAGCCGCGCGATGGCCGTATCCGAAGACCCAGGGAACAATCTCCCCGCCGCCGCGAACGTCTGCGGCACCAGCACACACAGCCCGAGCCCCAGCAAGGTGAACCCGAGCATCCCCACCCAGGCCCCCGGCGCCCCCGCCACCACCGCGAACCCGACGGCCGCCACCAGCGCCCCCGCCCGTACAACCGCCACGGCCCCGAACCGCCGCACCCCGAAGTCCCCGATGGACCGCCCGAGCAGCGTGGTGACCATATAGACGTTGTACGGAACGGTCGCGAGCTCCTCCGAACTCCCCAGCACGTCCTGCAGATACTTCGCACTCCAGTTGGAGACGGTCGAGTCCCCGATGTACGCGAAGGTCATCACCAGACAGAGCGGCAACAACAACTTGAAGACAACGGGCCCACCTTCGCCCGGACCGCCACCCTCGTCCTTCCTCTTGTCCCCACCCTCCGCCGAGACACCCCCGTCGACGTACCACCGACTCCCCACCAGCACGACCGGCAGCAACACCACCACGACCGGCAGATACGACACGACCAGCGCCAGATCCCAGTGCGCCCCCACCCATGCGAGCGAGGCCCCGACGATCCCGCCCAGGCTGTACGCAGCATGGAACCCGAGCATGATGCTCCGCCCGTACGTCCGCTGAAGACTCACCCCGAGCATGTTCATCGACGCGTCGAGGGCCCCCACGGCAAGCCCGAACACCGCGAGCGCGATGCCGAGCCCCACCAGCTGGTCCCCGGCTCCCACCCCCACCAGAGCCAGCAGCACCAGCGGCTGGGACCACCGCAGCACCTGACTGGGCGGCACCCGTTTGACGAGCCGCTCAGTACAGACGCTCCCCACCCCGGCAAGAATCGGCACGGCGGCGAGAAAGGCCGGCAACAGGGCATCCGAGACCCCGTACCGGTTCTGGATGGCCGGAATCCGCGTCACAAGCAGCGCAAAAGCAACGCCCTGAGCGAAGAAGCTGAACGCCAACGCACCCCGCCCGCGCCGCAGCGCCTCGGTCACGCCGGTCATGCCATGTGTCATGGCGGCACAGCGTAGGCCCCCCGGCTACTCCTGGGTAGGGGAAGCTGAATATTGCTCAGCTCTTGAGAAGGCCGGTCAGTTCGCCCATGTCAGAGAAGAGCCGCGTGGCCCCCGCGAGCCGAGCGGCTGGTGTCATCGCCGTGTATCCGTATACGTCCATACCGGCCGCCAGAGCCGCCTGCACACCGAGTGGGCTGTCCTCCACGACCACACAACGCTCGGGAGCGACCCCTCTGGAGGCAGCCGCATGGAGGAAGAGGTCGGGAGCCGGCTTGCCCCGCCCGACGTCCTCGGCACTGAAGAGCCACGCCTCCTCGAACCACCGGTCCAGCCCCGTCGTACGGTGCGAGAACCGAATCCGCGTATGCCGAGCGGAAGAAGCGACACAGTACGCCACCCCACTGCTCCGCAGCCCGCCGAGCACCTCGCCCACCCCGACCACCGGCTTCAACTCCCGCTCGAAGACAGCCAGAGTCCGCACCAGAAGCTCCTCGTCGAACTCCGCGGGCAACTCCTTGCCGTACCGCTGCCTGATCGTCTCGTGAACGCGCTGGATGGACCCGCCCATGTAGTCACGCACGGACTCCTCGCACGTAGTGGGGTACCCCAACTCGGTGAGATACGCCGCCAGAACTGCGTTGGCGAGGGGCTCACTGTCGACGAGCACACCGTCGTTGTCGAAGATGACGAGGTCGTAGCGTATGGGCATGCACAGACCCTAAACGACGACGAAAACAGAAAAACCCCGCACCTGATTGGTGCGGGGTTTCCCTCAATATTTGTTCGGCGGTGTCCTACTCTCCCACAGGGTCCCCCCTGCAGTACCATCGGCGCTGTAAGGCTTAGCTTCC
>NZ_JBSFUU010000052.1:0-69471 GCF_053591955.1 Streptomyces sp. NPDC002845
ACGCCCGGTTACATTCCGAACCCGGAAGCTAAGCCTTACAGCGCCGATGGTACTGCAGGGGGGACCCTGTGGGAGAGTAGGACACCGCCGAACAATCTTTGGAGGACCCCTGGTCCCAGCGTTCAGCTGGGACCAGGGGTCCTTTTTGTTTTTCCAGAGCGCGCTGGGTACCCGGCTGCGCGAGAATGACTTGTGGTACCGAAGACAGGAGTCACCGATGTCCACCAACTCTCCCGACGAGCGTCCGGAGCGCGATCAGCGCCGCCGGGACAGTGGTGACCGTGGCGGGTACCGGGGCGGTCCGCGGCGTGACAACGACCGCGGTGGCCACGGCCGACGCGATGCACGTGACGGACGTGACGACAACCGTGGTGATCGCGGTGGCTACCGTGGGCGTGATGACCGTCGCGAGGGAGACCGGGGATCCCGGCCGGCATTCCGGCGCGACGATCGTCCCAGTGGGCCGCGTCGTGATGACCGGGACCGAGACCGGGATCGGGATCGGGATCGGGGTCAGGACCGTGGTTTCCGGCGTGACGGGGACCGCCCGGCCTTCCGCCGCGACGATCGCCGGGACGACCGGCGTGACGGGGATCGTGGTGGGTACGGTCGGCGCGACGACGACCGCGGTGGACACGGCGGTCGGCGTGATGACCGTCCCGCTTTCCGCCGTGACGACCGCAGGGATGATCGGCGGGACGACCGGCGCGACAGCGGTGACCGTGGTGGTTTCCGCGGCCGGGACGACCGAGGCGGCCGGGACCGGGACCGCGGTTTCCGCCGTGACGGGGACCGCCCTTCGTACCGCCGCGACGACGAGCGCGGCGGCTACCGTGGGCGCGACGACCGGCGGAGCGATGACCGTGGCGGTCGTCCTGCCTTCCGGCGCGACGACCGTAGGGACGATCGCCGTGACGACCGGCGCGATGATCGCCGTGAGGGGGACCGTCCCCCCTTCCGCCGCGATGACCGGGGTGATCGCGGTGATCGCGGTGACTTCCGCCGTCAGGACCGTCACGACCGCGGCGATCGTGGCGACTTCCGTCGCGACGACCGTGGTGACCGTCGGGACAGCGACCGTGGTGGTTTCCGTCGTGATGACAGCCGTGGCGAGCGTGGCGGATTCCGTGGCCGTGACGACCGCGGCCGTGGCCCCCGCCGTGACGACCGTGGCGGTCGCCCCGGTGCCGGTGGCTTCAGGGGCCGGGACGACCGGCGAGGTGGCGGTGGTGGCCGCTTCCGTGATGAGCGGGACCGTGACCGGGACAGGGACCGTGAGCCGATCAAGCGGCTGCCGATCCCCGAGGACGTCACGGGCGAGGAGATCGACAAGGACGTACGACAGGAACTGCAGAGCCTGCCCAAGACGCTCGCGGACGATGTCGCCAAGAACCTGGTGATGGTCGCCCGCCTCATCGACGAGGACCCCGAGGGCGCGTACGGCTACTCCAGGGTCGCCCTGCGGCTGGCCTCGCGCGTCGCCGCCGTACGGGAAGCGGCCGGCTTCGCCGCGTACGCGAACCAGAAGTACAGCGAGGCGCTCGCCGAGTTCCGGGCCGCGCGGCGGATGACCGGGAACGTGGACCTGTGGCCGGTCATGGCCGACTGTGAGCGCGGTCTCGGGCGGCCCGAGAAGGCGTTGGACATGGCCGGGGCGCCCGAGGTGAACAAGCTGGACAAGGCCGGGCAGGTCGAGATGCGGCTCGTGGTGGCCGGGGCGCGGCGGGACATGGGGCAGCTCGACGCGGCCATCGTGACCCTGCAGAGCCCCGAGCTGGCCTCCAGCTCCGTACAGCCGTGGACGGCGCGTCTGCGGTACGCGTACGCCGACGCGCTCCTCGAAGCCGGGCGGCAGGACGAGGCGCGTGAGTGGTTCGCCAAGGCTGTCGAGGCCGACAAGGACGGCAGCACGGACGCGTCGGACCGGCTCGCGGAACTGGACGGGGTCGAGTTCGTCGACGCCCTTGATGAAGGCGAGACGCCGACGGAGATCGAAGTCGACCGTGAGCCCACCGACGGCTTCGCCGAGTCCGAGGCCGAGGTCGACGACGAGGACTAGGACGACGACAAAGGCTGACGGCAGCGAGAACGCCCGAAAGGGGCGGAATCCCACATCTCGGGGATTCCGCCCCTTTCGCGTTTCAGTGCGTCAGCGCGCGCAGCACCAGCCCCGTCGCCGGCTTCGGGCCGAACGACGTCGATTTGCGGGGCATGGTGACGCCCTGGCGGGCGAGGTCGCGTACGACGTCCTCGCGGACCGGGTGGAGGAGGACGGCCGTACCGCCGTCGCGCTCGGCCTTTTCGACGGTGGCAGCCGTGTCGTGGATGTAGGAGATGTGGGCCGGGGAGTCCTCGGGGATGTGCCAGACGTGGTCGAGCAGGGCGGAGTGCAGGACCGTCGCGTCCAGGGCGCGCCAGGCTTCGGGGCGGTCGGCGGGGATCGTACGGGCGAGGAGGTCCGGGGACGGGCGGTCCAGGAGGTGGAAGGCGCCGTCGCCCGCGAGGAGGAAGGCGTTGCCGGTGCGGGCCGCGTCGGCGAGGGCTTCCAGGGCTTCGGGGAGGGAAGCGTCGAGGTGGCGTACGCGGAAGAGGCCGGAGACGGCGGACAGGGCGTCCGGGACCGGCAGTTGAGGGAGGAGGCGGTGGATCGCGCGGACGCGGAGGGGGTAGCGGGCGGTGTCGACCAGGAGGACCAGGCCGTAGTCCCAGGGGCTGGGAGAGGGGTGCTCCGCGCGTAGACGCAGATACGTCGCCCAGCGGTGGTGGCCGTCGGCGATGAGTGCCTGGTGGCGGGCGAGGTCCGACTGGATCTCGGCCAGGTCGGCCGGGTCCGTTATCGACCACAGGCGGTGGCTGAAGCCGTCCTCCGTGGTCGTGGAGAGCAGCGGGGGGCGCTCCGTGGCGCGCTCCATGACGGCGGTCGCGCCGGCCGCCGAGCCGTTGCCGCGGTAGGTCAGGAGGAGGGGTTCGAGATTGGCGGAGGTGGCGCGCATCAGGGCCGCGCGGTCGGCGATGACGTGCGGCATGACGTCTTCGTGGGGGAGGACCACCCCGTCGGAGGGTTCCGACAGGCGCAGGGCGCCGATGATGCCGCGCTGGAGCATGCTGTCGTCGCGCTGCTCGTAGACGTACAGGCCCGGTTCGGTGTCCGTGGTGAGGACGCCCTCGGAGAGCCAGCGGTGGAGGGTGTCGGCCGCCTTCTCGTTGCGGGCTGTGGGGGTCGTTGCCTGGGGGAGTATCAGGCGGACGATGTTGTGCGGGTGGGCGGATTCGAGGTGGAGCAGGCCGTCCGGTCGTACGACGACGTCGTACGGCGGTGACGTCACGGCGGCCAGGCTGCCGACGCGGTCGGGGTCGTAGCGCAAGCCACGGAAGGGGGTCAGTTCAAGGCCCATGCGTGCCGGTACGTCCCCGGTACCTGCGGTGTTCATTGATGCATCGTAAGTGTGTCAGTGGCGTGGGGGATGATCGGGGGAACGGGATCGACAGCGAGGAGCGATGTGCGATGAGCCAGACCGTCAGGACGCGGCCCGAGGGCAGTGTGCGGGCCCTGAGCGAGGCCTACGACACGGCGCTGCTCGACCTGGACGGGGTGGTGTACGCGGGAGGGCAGGCGATCGCGTACGCCGTCGAGTCGCTCGGCACGGCCCGCGCGGGCGGGATGCACCTCGCGTACGTCACGAACAACGCGCTGCGGACGCCCGACACCGTGGCCGCACACCTCACGGAGCTGGGGATACCGACGGAGGCCGGTGACGTCATCACCTCGGCGCAGGCCGTGGCCCGGCTGATCAGTGAGCAGGTGCCCACGGGCGCGCGGGTGCTGGTCATCGGCGGTGAAGGGCTGCGGGTGGCGCTGCGTGAGCGGGGGCTGGAGCCCGTCGAGTCGGCTGACGACGATCCGGTGGCCGTGGTGCAGGGGTACGGCGGGCCCGAGCTGCCGTGGGGGCGGTTCGCGGAGGCGTGCTACGCGATCGCGCGCGGGGTGCCGTGGTTTGCGTCCAACACTGACCTGACCATTCCAGGTGCGCGGGGGATCGCGCCCGGGAACGGGGCGGCGGTCGAGGTCGTGCGGATAGCCACCGGTGCCGAGCCTCGCGTGGCGGGCAAGCCGCTGCCCCCGATGCACCGGGAGACGATCCTGCGGACCGGTGCCGAGCGGCCGCTCGTGGTCGGGGACCGGCTGGACACGGACATCGAGGGGGCGTTCAACGGCGAGGTGGACTCCCTGCTCGTGCTGACCGGGGTGACCGACGGCGCGCAGCTGCTGGCCGCGCCGCCGCGGCACCGGCCGACGTACGTCGACGCCGATCTGCGCGGGATGCTCACCGGGCAGCCGGACGTCGTGGAGTCGGGCGACGGATTCAGCTGCGGTGGCTGGACGGCGACCGCCGGGGGCGACCGGCTGGACCTCGCCGGCGAGGGCGAGGCGCTCGACGGTCTGCGGGCACTGTGCGCGGCGGCCTGGACGGCGGCGGGGGACGGCTCCTGCGGACTGGACGGGGGGAAGGCGTTGGCGCGACTGGGACTTTGAGGCTCTGAAGCCGCAGAGGCCTTAAGGGGGCTCAGAGGGCTCTGAGGTGGTGCTCGACTCTCGGCCGCGCGGCCCGGTCGTGCAGGTCAGCGAGTACGGGACCGAACCAACGAGTACGGGATCGAGCAAAAGGAGAGGGTAGGCTAACCTAACCGGGTGTTGGTCGACAGCCCACCTGAACAACCGCGCGCGGAGACCGCCCCCGCGCCACCGAACCGCCGGGCGATACGTGCCGTTGGGCTCCTCGTGTCCACCGCGATCCTCGTGCTCGTCGCGCTGGCGAGCATTGCGATCGGCGCGAAGGAGCTCTCGCTGGAGCAGGTCTGGCACGGCCTGTTCCAGGACACGGGCACCTACGGCGACGTGGTGGTCGGCGAGCGGATCTCGCGGACATTCCTCGGTCTGCTCGCCGGGGCCGCGCTCGGGCTGTCCGGTGCCGTGCTCCAGGCGCTCACCCGCAACCCGCTGGCCGACCCCGGACTGCTCGGCATCAACGCGGGCGCGTCCGCCGCGGTCGTCACCGCCATCTCGTTCCTCGGGGTCACCTCGCTGAGCGGCTACGTCTGGTTCGCGTTCTTCGGCGCGGCCGCGGTCGGGGCGCTGGTCTGGCTACTGGGCGGCAGCCGGGGGGCGACGCCGGTGCGGCTCGCGCTCGCGGGGACCGCGATCAGCGCCGCGCTCTACGGCTATCTGCAGGCCGTGATGATCATGGATGACGCGGCGCTCGGCAAGATGCGCTTCTGGACGGTCGGTTCGCTGTCCTCGGCGACCAACGAGCAGATCGTCCAGGTCCTGCCGTTCCTCGTGGTCGGCACGGTCGTCGCGCTGCTCCTCGCCCGCCCCCTGAACGCCATGGCCATGGGCGACGACACCGCCCGCGCGCTCGGCGCCAACCTGAACCGCACCCGCGCGCTGTCCATGGCCGCCGCCACCGTGCTGTGCGGGGCCGCGACCGCCGCCTGCGGGCCGATCGCCTTCGTCGGGCTGATGATCCCGCACGTCGTACGGTCCTTCACCGGGCCCGACCTGCGCTGGATCCTGCCGTACGCGACGATCCTGTCGCCCGTGCTGCTGCTCGGTGCCGACGTCGCCGGGCGGATCGTCGCGCGCCCGTCGGAGCTGCAGGTCGGCATCGTCACCGCGGTCCTCGGCGGCCCGGTCTTCATCTTTCTCGTACGGCGGCGGAGGACGGCCCAGCTGTGAAGGTCATGACCAAGCCCGCCCTGCGCAACCGGACCGTGCGCACCCCGGGCGGCCTCTCGGCCCGCCTGGACGTGCGGGCGTTCACCGTCGTCGTCCTGCTGCTCCTGGCCGCGCTCGCCGCGAGTGTCGTCCTGATCGGCACCGGCGACTACCCGATCTCGTCCGGCGATGTCCTCAAGACCCTGGCGGGCGGCGGCGATCCGGGCCAGGAGCTCATCGTCAACGATCTGCGGCTGCCGCGGGTGCTGGTGGGTCTGCTGGTCGGGGCCTCGCTCGGGCTCGGCGGGGCGCTGTTCCAGGCCATCTCCCGCAATCCGCTGGGCAGTCCGGACATCCTCGGCCTCGGTCAGGGCTCGACGGTCGGGGCGCTCGTCGTGATCGTGCTGTTCTCGGGAGACGCGGACGCGGTCGCCCTCGGGGCGCTGGTCGGCGGTCTGGGGACCGGGCTCGCGATCTATCTGCTCGCCTGGAAGCGGGGCGTGCACGGTTACCGGCTGGTCCTGGTCGGCATCGGTGTCTCCGCGATCCTCACCGCGGTCAACGGCTACCTGATCACCAAGGCCGACCTCGTCGACGCGGCCCGCGCGGTCGTGTGGATGACCGGGTCCCTCAACGGCCGTGACTGGGACCAGGTCTGGCCGCTGCTCTGGCTGTGCGCGGTCCTCGTGCCGCTGGTCCTGGGCAACGCGCGCGGGCTGCGGATGATGGAGATGGGCGACGACGTGTCGTACGCCCTCGGGGTGCGCGTCGAGCGCGTACGGCTGCTGCTGTTGCTGTCGGCCGTGCTGCTCACCGCCGGGGCCACCGCGGCCGCCGGACCGGTCGCCTTCGTCGCGCTCACCGCACCGCAGCTCGCCCGGCGGCTGACCCGCTCACCGGGGCCGAACCTGGTGTCCTCCATGTGCATGGGCGCGACCCTGCTGATCGTCGCCGACTGGGCCTCGCAACGGGCCTTCGGCTCCGACCAGTTGCCCGTGGGCGTCGTGACCGGAGTGCTGGGCGGTGTCTATCTGCTCTGGCTGCTGGTCATAGAGCGGAAGGCGGGGCGGATGTGAGCGGGTCGGACATGAGCACGGCGGATATGAGCGGGCCGGAAATGAGCGGGTCGGTCATGCGCGAGCCGGACGAGACAGCGGACGCGAGCCGGACGAGACAGCGGACGCGAGCCGGACGAGAACAACAAGAGGAGCACTGTGAACCGCCTGTCCGCCGCCAACGTCACCCTCGGCTACGACCAGCGCGTCATCGCGGAGAACCTGTCGGTGGAGATACCCGACAACTCCTTCACCGTGATCGTCGGCCCCAACGCCTGCGGCAAGTCCACGCTGCTGCGCGCCCTGTCGCGGATGCTCAAGCCGGCCGAGGGGCGGGTCCTGCTCGACGGGCAGGTCATCCAGTCGATGCCCGCGAAGAAGGTCGCGCGGACCCTCGGCCTGCTCCCGCAGTCGTCCATCGCGCCCGACGGGATCACGGTCGGCGACCTGGTGGGCCGCGGCCGCTACCCGCACCAAGGGCTGCTGCGGCAGTGGTCGACCGAGGACGAGCGGGTCGTACGGGAGTCGATGGAGTCCACCGGGGTCGCCGAACTGGCCGATCGGTACGTCGACGAGCTCTCCGGCGGTCAGCGGCAGCGGGTCTGGATCGCCATGGCGCTCGCCCAGCAGACGCCGCTGCTGCTCCTCGACGAGCCGACCACCTACCTGGACATCCAGCACCAGATCGACGTCCTCGACCTGTGCGCCGAACTCCACGAGGAGCAGGGGCGGACCCTGGTGGCGGTGCTGCACGACCTCAACCACGCCGCCCGGTACGCCACCCACCTCATCGCCCTGCGCGGCGGCGCGGTCGTCGCCGAGGGCGCCCCCTCCGACATCGTCACCGCCGAGCTGGTCGAGGAGGTCTTCGGGCTGCGCTGCCAGGTCATCGACGACCCGGAGACGGGGACGCCGCTGGTGGTGCCGGCGGCACGCAAGGCACGCGTGCGCGTGGCGGCCGAAGAACGCGAGATGGCTAAAGAAGCTTCCTGAGACGGAACAGGTCCCGCAGACCGGCCTCCAGCTTGACGCGGCCGGCGCCCCAGGCCTTCGCGAAGTTCAGCTCGCCGTCGACCATCGCGACCAGGTCGTCGCCGTTCATCGTGAGTCTGATCTCGGCCTTCTCGCGCGGCGGCCCCTGGAGCGTGTCCGTGACCTCGATCCGGCCGCCCTTGAGGCGGCCGACGAAGGTGATGTCGAGGTCGGTGATACGGCAGCTCAGCGAGCGGTCCAGGGACACCGCCTCGCGTACGTCCCCTTCGGCGCCCGCCATGTTGTCCGAGAGCTTGTCGAGTGCGCTGCGGCACTCCTCAATCGTGGCCATCGCGATCGACGGTACCGCAGGGCTTCGCGGTAGCGTCGGGGCATGAACGACTCTGTGACCGAGGCCGCTCCGGCGCCCGAACCGGAGGCCGGGACCGAGGGACGCGAGGACGAGGGAGCGACCGGGCCGGAGCTTGTGGTCGAGCCCGAGCCCGAGTACGACCCCGCCGCCTCCGCGCCGCTGAACGTGGTCCGCACCCCGACCGGCAACGCTGACGTGGACGCCCGGCTGGAGCGGCTGGGCGACGCGGACCACCTCGCCACGGACGGACACGTCGAGGTGTACGAGGATGTACACGAGGGGCTGCGCGACGCGCTCACCGCGCTCGACGCCCGGCCGGGACCTCCGGGTCCCACCCGTCACCCGACCACCGCCCCTCAATGAGACCCTCGGGTCACACCTTTGGGATTGCCGTACCAACACAGGAGCTGAACCGAACGTGGCAGGAGTGGCACGACGCCGTCTCGACGCCGAGCTGGTCCGCCGGAAGCTCGCGCGCTCGCGCGAGCACGCCGGCCAGCTGATCGCCGCCGGGCGGGTCGCCGTCGGCAAGACCGTCGCGACCAAGCCCGCCACGCAGGTGGAGACCGCGGCCGCCATCGTGGTCGCACAGGACGACAGCGACCCCGACTACGTGTCCAGAGGCGGCCACAAGCTCGCCGGCGCGCTGAAGGCCTTCGTACCCGAGGGACTGCTCGTCGAGGGGCGAAGGGCGCTGGACGCCGGCGCCTCCACCGGCGGCTTCACCGATGTCCTGCTGCGGGCGGGGGCCGCGCACGTCGTCGCCGTGGACGTCGGATACGGACAACTCGCCTGGTCTCTCCGGAGCGATGAACGCGTCACCGTCAAGGACCGTACGAACGTACGCGAGTTGACGCTCGAAGCGATCGATGGGGAGCCAGTGGATCTTGTTGTGGGGGATCTGTCGTTCATCCCGCTCGGACTGGTGCTGCCCGCCCTGGTGCGGTGCGCGAAACCGGACGCCGATCTGGTGATGATGGTCAAGCCGCAGTTCGAGGTGGGCAGGGAACGGCTCGGGAGCGGCGGAGTCGTCCGCAGTCCAGAGCTGCGTGCCGAGGCCGTGCGCGCGGTGGCCGGGAGCGCGGAGGAACTGGGGCTCGGGGTGAAGGGCGTGACGGCCAGCCCGCTGCCCGGGCCCTCGGGCAATGTCGAGTACTTTCTGTGGCTGCGTGCCGGGTCACCCGCGCTGGACCCGGCCGACGTCGACCGTGCAGTGGCGGAGGGGCCGCGTTGACCGAGACCCGAGCTCGTACTGTTTTCCTGCTGGCCCACACCGGGCGGCCGGCAGCCATCCGAAGCGCCGAACTCGTGGTGCAGGGGTTGCTGCGCTCCGGGCTCGGCGTACGGGTCCTGGAGGCGGAGGCGCGCAATCTGCCGCTGCCGGAATCCGTGGAACTGGTCAAGGAGGCCACTCCGCAGTGCCTCGACGGGTGCGAACTGCTGATCGTCCTCGGCGGTGACGGCACCCTGCTGCGCGGCGCCGAGTTCGCCCGTGCCTCCGGGGTGCCGATGCTCGGCGTCAACCTCGGGCGCGTCGGCTTCCTCGCGGAGGCCGAGCGCGACGACCTCGACAAGGTTGTCGACCGGGTCGTGACCAAGGCGTACGAGGTCGAGGAGCGCATGACCGTCGACGTCGTCGTCCACCAGAACGGCGACATCGTGCACACGGACTGGGCCCTGAACGAGGCGGCCGTGCAGAAGGCCGGCGCCGAGAAACTGCTCGAAGTCGTGCTGGAGATCGACGGACGGCCGGTGACCGGGTTCGGGTGCGACGGGATCGTGCTGTCCACTCCGACCGGGTCGACCGCGTACGCCTTCTCGGCAGGAGGGCCCGTGGTGTGGCCCGAGGTCGAGGCGCTGCTGATGGTGCCGATCAGTGCGCATGCGTTGTTCGCGAAGCCGTTGGTGACTTCGCCGGATTCCGTGTTGGCGGTGGAGGTGCTGCCTCATATTCCGCCGGGGGTTCTGTGGTGTGACGGGCGGCGGACTGTGGAGTTGCCGCCCGGGGCGCGGGTGGAGGTGCGGAGGGGGGCTGTGCCGGTGCGGTTGGCTCGGTTGCACCATGCGTCGTTCACGGATCGGTTGGTGGCGAAGTTCGCGTTGCCGGTTTCTGGGTGGCGGGGGGCGCCGCACTAGGCGTACGGCGCCCCGGGAATCCCCGCGTGGGCGGGGAGCAGGGCATCCGGAACTCGTCCAGCACGGAAACGACCGGACCATCCCCGCGTGCACGGGGAGCTGTCCGGTCAACGAGCAGACCGGCCGAGGGTGACGCCCGGTCCGTGTCGCCGCCGCAGCGACCAGCGTCTTCGTTCATGAGGACGGGGCGGCATCGCATCGGACCGGGAAAACCTCGTATGGTCAGGGGCGTGCTGGAGGAAATGCGGATACGGTCGCTCGGAGTCATCGACGACGCGGTTGTCGAGCTGTCACCCGGCTTCACCGCCGTGACAGGTGAGACCGGTGCGGGCAAGACCATGGTGGTCACCAGCCTCGGTCTGCTGCTGGGCGGGCGCGCGGATGCGGCACTCGTGCGGATCGGGTCGAAGAACGCGGTCGTGGAGGGGCGGATCGCCGTACCCGAGGGTGCCTCGGCGGTCGTGCGGGCCGAGGAGGCAGGGGCCGAACTCGACGACGGGGCGCTGCTGATCAGCCGTACCGTTTCCGCCGAGGGGCGGTCGCGGGCGCATCTGGGCGGGCGTTCCGTGCCGGTGGGTGTGCTGGCCGAGCTGGCGGACGAACTGGTGGCGGTGCATGGGCAGACCGATCAGCAGGGGCTGTTGAAGCTCTCCCGGCAGCGGCAGGCGCTCGACCGGTACGCCGGGGACGCGGTGGCCGTACCGCTGGCCAAGTACGGGGAGGCGTACCGGCGGCTGCGGGCCGTCTCCGTCGAGCTCGAAGAGATCACCACGCGCGCGCGTGAGCGGGCCCAGGAAGCCGACATGCTGCGGTACGGGCTCGACGAGATCGCGGGCGTGGAGCCGCGCTCCGGCGAGGACGTGGAGCTGGCCGAGGAGGCCGAGCGGCTGGGGCACGCGGAGGCGCTGGCGTCCGCCGCGACGGCCGCACACGCCGCGCTCGCGGGCAATCCGGAGGACCCGGAGGGCGTGGACGCCTCGACGCTCGTCGCGGGCGCGCACCGGGTGCTGGAGGCGGTGCGGTCGCACGATCCGGCGCTGGCCCCGCTCGCCGACCGGATCGGGGAGATCGGGATTCTGCTGGGCGATGTGGCGGGGGAGCTGGCGGGGTACGCCGACGATCTGGACGCCGATCCGCTGCGGCTGGCGGCGGTCGAGGAGCGGCGGGCGGCGCTGACCGGGCTCACGCGGAAGTACGGCGAGGACGTGGGCGCCGTACTGGCGTGGGCCGAGCAGAGCGCCCAGCGGCTCACCGAACTCGACGGCGACGACGAGCGGATCGAGGAGCTGACCGCCGAGCGCGATGCCCTGCGGGCCGAACTGGGCGGGCTGGCACAGGCGTTGACCGACGCCCGGCGGGAGGCCGCCGAGCGGTTCGCCGCCGCCGTCACCGCCGAGCTGGCCTCGCTGGCCATGCCCCACGCGCGCGTGTCCTTCGACATCCGGCAGACCGACGACCCCGAGGGCGTCGAGGTCGGCGGTCGCACGGTCGCGTACGGGCCCTCCGGCGCCGACGAGGTCGAACTGCTCCTCGCCCCGCACCCGGGTGCGCCGCCGCGGCCCATCGCCAAGGGGGCGTCCGGTGGTGAGCTGTCGCGGGTGATGCTCGCCGTCGAGGTCGTCTTCGCCGGGAACGACCCGGTGCCCACGTATCTCTTCGACGAGGTCGACGCGGGTGTCGGCGGCAAGGCCGCGGTGGAGATCGGGCGGCGGCTGGCGCGGCTCGCGAAGACGGCGCAGGTCGTGGTCGTCACGCATCTGCCGCAGGTGGCCGCCTTCGCCGACCGGCAGTTGCTGGTGGAGAAGACGAACGACGGGTCCGTCACGCGGTCCGGGGTCAAGGCGCTGGAGGGTGAGGAACGGATTCGGGAGCTGTCCCGGATGCTTGCCGGGCAGGAGGACTCCGAGACCGCGCGGGCCCATGCGGAGGAGTTGCTGGCGACGGCTCGGGCGGACGGGTAGGGCGCGGACGGGTGGGGCTGTGCGCCGCTCCGTATCGCTCTGCCGTTGGTGAGCCGGGGTAGGCGGACCGGCGCTTTTGAGCCACCCCGGACTCAACACACCTCACGCGTCAACCCAATACCGTGAGTCACTCATGTGGGTGAGCTTGCGCGCCGGGTTGCCCCGTTCCCACGCGGGCTCACGGCCTCCGCGGTGCCGTAACACCCCCACAACCTGGCATCCTTGACGTAGTACGCGGAAGCGCGTCGTGTGGTCCACCCCCCGCCGCTCGATCCTTCTGTACGTTTCTTCGTGACCGTCCGACGCCGAACCAGGAGCCCCGGCCACGTGAGCAGCCACTCGCCGCCCGGCCAATCGCCGCTGCGTACCGTGCAAGTGCTCGGGGGCGGCAGTGCGGGCAGCAGCACGCATGTGCGGTCGCTGGCGTCGGGACTCGTCGCCCGGGGTGTACGGGTCACCGTGTGCGCGCCCACGGAGGCGGACGCGGCGTATGACTTCAGCGGCGTCGGTGCCGTACACGTTCCGGTGCCCCGGAGCAGTGATCCCGCCTCCGTGACCGCCCTGCGGATGGCCTGCGCGGATGCCGACCTCGTGCACGCGCACGGGCTGCACGCCGCGTTCCGGGCCTCCCTCGCGCTCAGTGGGCGGCGGACCCCGTTCGTCGTCACCTGGCATTCGCGGGCGCAGGCCGAGGGAGCGCGGGGACATCTGCTGCGGATACTGGAGCGGCGGGTGGCCAGGGCCGCCTCTGTCGTGCTCGGCGCCTCCTCCGACCTGGTCGACCGGGCGCGGAACCGGGGTGCGCGGGACGCCCGGCTCGCGGCCGTCGCCCTGCCCGTGCCGCGCCGGTCCGACGACGACGCCGAGCGCCTGCGGCCCAAGGCGCGGGCCGAACTCGGGGCCACGGGCAGGCCGTTGCTCATGTCCGTCGGGACCCTTGACCGCAACCGGGGATACGAGACATTGCTGGAGGCGGCGCGCGCCTGGCGCGGGCTCGACCCCGTTCCGTTGCTCGTGATCGCGGGGGAGGGGCCTCTCCGGAGTGTGCTGCAGGCGCGCATCGAGGACGAGGAGCTCCCCGTGCGGCTCGTCGGGCGGCGCGACGACGTCTCCGAGCTGATCGCCGCCGCCGATCTCGCGGTGCTGCCGAGCAGTTGGGAGTCCCGTTCCGTCCTCGCGCAGGAGGCCCTCCACGCGCGCGTGCCGCTCGTCGCGGCCGCCACCGGCGGTATCCCCGAACTCGTCGGCGACGCGGCCGAACTCGTTCCGCACGGCGACGCGGCGGCCCTCGCCGAGGCGGTCGTACGGCTCCTCGGTGATCCCGAGCGCTGCGAGATCCTCGGGGAGAGAGGCATCCGGCAGGCCGCCACCTGGCCGACCGAGGACGAGACCGTCGCCCAAGTGCTCAGCGTCTACGACGAGTTGACGCAGCCCCGCCCCTTTACGTAGCCGCCATCTCGCATGGCCCCGGTCAGGGCACATGCCTCCGCGCCCGCAGTGCCAGGCTCAACGCCAGTACCGTCTGCGGATCGTCGAGGTCCGTGCCCAGCAACTCGCCGATCCTCGCCAGGCGGTTGTAGAGCGTCTGCCGGTTCAGGTGCAGCTCGCGTGCCGTCTCCGCCTTGCGGCCCGCGTGGGCCAAGTACGTCTCCAGCGTGGGCAGGAGCGGTGGCTTGGAGCGGCGGTCGTGTTCGCGGAGCGGGCCGATCGCGCGGTCGACGAAGGCGGCCAGGTCGGGGTGGTCGCGCAGGCGCCACAGCAGCAGGTCGATGTCGAGGCGGCGGGCGTCGTACCAGGGGCGGTCGGACAGGCCGTGGGCGGCCGTGGCCGTCTCCGCCGCGTGCCGCAGTCCCGCCGAGGCCGCCGCCCAGCCGCCGGCCACGCCGACCACCACGACGGGCGGCGGGGCGCCGGGCCGCCGCATGCCCGCGCGCTCCACGCCCGCCCGCAGCGCCGCCGCGACCCGGTCGGCCACGGCCGGGCGCTCCGACTCCGAGCGCAGGCCCACCAGCAGCGGGACCCGGCCCTCGACCGGTCGTACGCCCAGCAGCACGGGCACCCCCACCGAGGCCAGCTCCTCCGCGACCGCGCGCGCCAGGACCGCCCAGCCGCCGCCCGGTGACAGGCCGTCCGTCAGCCGCATCACGATGGGCAGCAGCGGGCCGCTGCCCGGCTTGAAGCCCAGCACACGCGCCTGCGCGGGCGCGTCCTCGGCCTTGATGCGGCCCTCGGCGAGGTCGGTGAGGAAGTCGCCGCGGCCCCGGGCGGCGAGCTCCTCCTCCTGGCGGGCCTGCATCAGGACGACGGCGAGGATGCCCGCGGCCCGCTCGGCGGCCATCCGGTGCACGGGGGCCAGGGGAGCGCGGACGGGCAGGAGGACCAGCCGGGCCCGTACCCCACCCGTGCCGGGGCCGCCGCCCGGGACCTCCACGAGGGTCGTCCCGGCGGGCGGCTCGTCCTTGTGCTGGCCGCGCAGCCCCTCCCAGACCTGAAGCGGGTCGGCGCCCGCGGGCCCGGCCCCGGCGGCGTACAGGAGCTGGCCGTCGGCTGTCTCCAGGAAGACCGGGTTGCCGCTGAAGTCCGCCAGGATGTCCAGGACCTGGGGGATTCCGCCGCCGCCGAGCAGGGCTTCGGTGCAGCGCCGGTGGACCTCCTCGGCGCGCTGGAGAAGCGCGTAGTGGCCGTTGACGATCTCGGTGTGGATCTCCTCGGTGACGGTCACGAAGGGCACTTCACGGTGCAGCTGGACAAGGGGCAGCCCCGCCGAGCGGGCCGTCTCGACGAGGGCGGCGGGCAGGCGGGTGAAGCGCGGGCCCAGCTCGATGACGAGGGCCGCGATGCCGCGTTCGGCGAGGGTGCGGACGAAGGCGCGCTGCTCGGCCGGGCGGGTGCCGAGGCTGTAGCCGGTCATCAGGAGCAGTTCGCCGCCCTTGAGGAGCGAGGCGATGTGCGGGACCTCACCGGCGTGCACCCAGCGCACGGTCCGCTCCAGCCGGTCGGCGCCGGCCAGGATCTCCGGCAGCCCGCCGCGCAGCCCGGGCAGCTCCAGCGCCCGCCGTACGGTGATCCCGCCCTCGGCGTCGTGGCTCTCATGGATGTCGCGGCTGTCACGGGTGTCCATGAAGCGGACGCTACCTGCGGGCGCGCCCCGGGAACATCTCCACCCGTGACGGGAACGATCACCGCAGCCTGCCCGCCTGCCCGCCTGCCCGCCGCTTGGCGTCGCGCACTCCGCACGCCTGCCGCACTGCGCGGGACCCGACCCGGTGAGGCGGTGGAACTGGCGGCGGCCGGTGCCGACCCCGACACCCTGGTGCGGGCACTGCCGCCGCAGGCCGCGGGCGCCGTCGGCCTGGCCGGCGACCTCGACACCGTACGCACCCGCCTCGACGCCTACGCCAAGGCCGGCCTCGACGAGATCGCCCTCGTCCCGGCCACGGCTGCCGATCCCGGCGGGGAGCGGACGCTGACGGGGCTGGCGGAGGTGCTCGGGTCCGGCTGATGCTGTGGCCGGGCGGAGGACGTTACTGGGGCGTCCCGGTCTTCGCAGCGGCTGGGCGTGGGGTGTTCGCGGTGCGAGGGTGGTACGGCGCGGGTTGGTGCCTGTGGGTGGGGGCTCGGGCGGGGGTGGTGGTGTGGTTGTGCGGGGCATGTTGTGTGGGTCGTGTTTGGTCTGCGCGGCGGTCGGGCGTGGGGTGTTCGCGGTGCCGAGGCTCGCGCGGTGGGTTGGTGTCTGTGGGTGGGGGCTCGGGCGGGGGTGGTGGTGTGGTTGTGCGGGGCATGTTGTGTGGGTCGTGCCTGGTCTTCGGGGCGGCCAGGCATCCGGCGTTCTTGTCGTCGAGGCCGTACGGCCGGTCGGCGCCGATGTGGGTGCGCTCGCGCGAGGGCGCAGACGGGGGGCTCAGACGGGCTTGATGTTGTGGTTGAAGCGGAACACGTTGTCCGGGTCGTACTCGGTCTTCACGGCGGCCAGGCGCCCGTGGTTCTCGGCACCCAGGCCCGCCATGACCCGGTCGGTGCCCTCGTTGCCGATGAAGTTCAGGTAGACCGCGCCGGAGCTCCATGGCTGCGCCTCGGCGCGGACGTTCCGTACCCACTGGACGCAGCGCTCGTCGTCGGCCGGGTCCTCCCAGATGCCGAAGGGGTGCACGGCCCAGGGCGAGTCCCGGTACGGCACCGGGTACTCGGCCGGGCCGTCGGCGATCGCGCCGCCCTGCGGGAGCAGTACGTGCTGGGTTCCGGTGGGCACGGGCATCGAGTCGGCAAGGGCGCAGTAGACGTCCACCCACTCGTCCGGCAGACCGGTCAGATACTCGGCCGACCAGTAGTTCCGCATCCCCGGCGGGTCGTCGATCATGCACTGGACGTCCGCGTACGGCATCGCCCCGACGATCTCCGCCTCGTGCGGCAGCGCCAGCAGCGGTTGGGCGACCTTGCGCATGTCGTCCTCGGTGCCCGCGTACGTCAGGAGCGCGGCGCAGGTGAGCTTGCCCACCAGGTGCGGGGGGACGAACTCCTCGGGCGGGCCGGTGATGTAGAGGATGGCGCCGCCCGCCTCCACCGGGCCGGCCTCGATGACCTCACGGTACAGGCGCACCACATCGGGGCCGTACTGCGGCAGGTACAGCGGCATGGCGACGGCGAACGCGGGCAGCTCGTGCAGCCTGAGGGTCAGCGCGGTGGCGATGCCGAAGTTGCCGCCGCCGCCGTGCAGCGCCCAGAACAGCTCCGGGTTCTCCTCGGCGCTCGCCCGGACCGTACGGCCGTCGGCGGTCACCAGTTCGACGCCGAGCAGGTTGTCGACGGCGAGCCCGAACGCCCGGTCCAGCCAGCCGCTGCCGCCGCCCAGTACGAAGCCGCCGACGCCGGTGGTGGAGGCCCGGCCGCCGGTGGTCGCGAGGCCGAACGGTTCGGTGGCGCGGTCCAGGTGGCTCATCGTGGCGCCGCCCTCGACCCGTACGGTCATCGACCCGGGACGGACCGTGACCGTGTGCATCCGGCGCAGGTCGACGACCAGGCCGTTGTCGTTCACCGCCATGCCGGCCACGCTGTGCCCGCCGCCGCGCACCGCGATCCGCAGGTCCAGGTCCCGCGCGAAGCGCACCGAGCGGACGACGTCGGCCTCGGTCTCGCACTGCGCGATGACGGCGGGACGCCGGTCGATCATCGCGTTGAAGACGGCCCGGGTGTCGTCGTACCCCGGATCACCGGGGGTGAGGACCTCGCCGACCAGATCCTCGCGCAGCGCGGCCAGTGCCGCGCCCGCCTTCGAAAGGGGAGCCATGGCAGCCGCCCCCTCTCACCAGGGACAGGACTCCTCCCAGGCTAGGGCCTGTCCGATCGGTCCTGTCGAGAGCGAGAGAGTGGTCGCAAGCGCTTGCACCAGGTGGGCCGCACACGTGCCCCTCGGGCAAGCGCTTGCCCGAGCCGCACACATGCTCCTGTGCAAGCGCTTGCCCGACCCACCGCATGAGCCCCGGTCCGCCGCCGTACGCGGCCGGAATCAGCCCCCGTACGCCCCCGAAGCCGTCAGCCGCAGGGCCGTGTCGATGAGCGGGACATGGCTGAACGCCTGCGGGAAGTTGCCCACCTGGCGCTTCAGGCTCGGATCCCACTCCTCCGCGAGCAGGCCCAGGTCGTTGCGCAGGGCCAGGAGCTTCTCGAAGAGCTTGCGGGCCTCGTCCACGCGGCCGATCATCGCGAGGTCGTCCGCCATCCAGAACGAGCAGGCCAGGAACGCGCCCTCGTCGCCCGGCAGCCCGTCCACGCCCTCGTCCGCGCCCGAGGTCGGGTAGCGCAGGATGAACCCGTCCGTGGTGGACAGCTCGCGCTGGATGGCCTCGATCGTGCCGATCACCCGCTTGTCGTCCGGCGGCAGGAAGCCCACCTGCGGGATCAGCAGCAGCGAGGCGTCCAGTTCCTTGGAGCCGTACGACTGCGTGAACGTGTTGCGCTCCTTGTCGTAGCCCCGCTCGCACACGTCCCGGTGGATGTCGTCGCGCAACTCGCGCCACTTCTCCAGCGGGCCGTCCGCGTCGCCGGACTCGATGAGCTTGATCGTGCGGTCCACCGCGACCCACGCCATGACCTTGGAGTGCACGAAGTGGCGGCGCGGCCCGCGCACCTCCCAGATGCCCTCGTCCGGCTCGTCCCAGTGGTCCTCCAGGTAGCGGATCAGCTTCAGCTGGAGCAGGGCCGCGTAGTCGTTGCGGGCCAGGCCCGTCATATGGGCCAGGTGCAGGGCCTCGGTGACCTCGCCGTACACGTCCAGCTGGAGCTGGTGCGCGGCGCCGTTGCCGACCCGGACCGGCGCCGAGGCCTCGTAGCCGGGCAGCCAGTCCAACTCGGCCTCGCCCAGCTCCCGTTCACCCGCGATGCCGTACATGATCTGCAGGTTCTCGGGGTCGCCGGCGACCGCGCGCAGCAGCCATTCGCGCCAGGCGCGGGCCTCCTCGCGGTAGCCGGTGCGCAGCAGCGAGGACAGGGTGATGGCCGCGTCGCGCAGCCAGGTGTAGCGGTAGTCCCAGTTGCGGACGCCGCCGACGTGCTCGGGGAGGGACGTCGTGGGGGCCGCCACGATGCCGCCGGTGGGGGCGTACGTCAGGGCCTTCAGCGTGATCAGGGAGCGGATCACCGCCTCGCGGTAGGGCCCGTGGTACGTGCACTGCTCCACCCACTCGCGCCAGAACTCCTCGGCCGCCTCCAGCGACGGCTCCGGCTCCGGCAGCGGCGGCGGCTCCTTGTGCGAGGGCTGCCACGAGATGGTGAACGCGATCCGGTCACCCGGCGTCACCGTGAAGTCGGCGTACGTCGTCAGCGCCTTGCCGAAGGTCTCGACCTCGGTGTCGAACCAGACCGAGTCGGGGCCCGCGACGGCCACCGTGCGCCCCTCGTGCTTGTGCACCCAGGGCACGACCCGACCGTACGAGAAACGCATCCGCAGCGCCGAGCGCATCGGCACCCGGCCGCTCACGCCCTCCACGATCCGGATCAGCTGCGGGGCGCCGTCGCGCGGGGGCATGAAATCGGTCACACGGACCGTTCCGCGTGGTGTGTCCCACTCGGATTCCAGGATCAGCGAGTCGCCGCGGTACGAGCGCCGGGACGCCGTGGGCGGTTCCGCGTCGGTCGCGTGGGCCGGGCCCAGTCTCCAGAAGCCGTGTTCCTCCGTGCCGAGCAGTCCGGCGAAGACGGCATGGGAGTCGAAACGGGGCAGGCACAGCCAGTCCACCGTGCCGTCCCGGCAGACCAGCGCCGCTGTCTGCATGTCTCCGATGAGTGCGTAGTCTTCGATGCGCCCGGCCACGTGCTACTCCAGTCGAACGGCCACGTCGCCCCCCGAGGGGCGGTCGCTGTGCGGTCAAGGGACCCAGGGGATCAGTATCCAGAGTGATCCATGGGTGCGGTGTCATACGTCGTCGTACAACGATGCTCAACGGAATGAAGGCCTTCGTTGCTCAACGAACTGACGAGCTCTTGTTGTTCCGGGGACGGGCGGCGGGGGTGGTGCCGATCGCCGGCCGGGCTCGGCAGCGAGTGTCCGACGAGGATACGACGCTGCCCAGTGATCCGCGTGCCGCTCCCGGCAACGCGGGTGCGTCGAACGAGTGAGCCGACGGTGAGAATCTTGTGACTGTCGTACAAAGCTCGTGGCAGGGCGTGCGCGGAGCGTGGCCGGAAGCCATCTCGTCCGGGCGCTGATACGCTGGTAGCCCGTGGACCGGTGGGCGCCCCGACACCAGGCAGGGACCCCCGAACCGCAGCGACGGCACCCCGGAGACCTCGGTTCCGGCAGCCGCCCCGCACACCGAACCGCGACCACGGGAGCCCCCCTTTGGCCATGCCGCCCGCTGCTTTCCGAAACAGCACAGCCACGACGACCAAGCACATCTTCGTCACCGGGGGTGTCGCCTCCTCTCTCGGCAAGGGTCTCACCGCCTCCAGCCTCGGCATGCTGCTCAAGGCGCGGGGCCTGCGCGTCGTGATGCAGAAGCTCGACCCGTACCTGAACGTCGACCCGGGCACGATGAACCCCTTCCAGCACGGTGAGGTGTTCGTCACCAACGACGGCGCCGAGACCGACCTGGACATCGGACACTACGAGCGCTTCCTCGATCGTGACTTGGACGGCTCCGCCAATGTCACCACGGGCCAGGTCTACTCGACGGTGATCGCCAAGGAGCGGCGCGGCGAGTACCTCGGCGACACGGTCCAGGTCATCCCGCACATCACCAACGAGATCAAGCACCGCATCCGCCGCATGGCGACGGACGAGGTGGACGTCGTGATCACCGAGGTCGGGGGCACCGTCGGTGACATCGAGTCGCTGCCGTTCCTGGAGACCGTCCGCCAGGTCCGGCACGAGGTCGGCCGCGACAACGTCTTTGTGGTCCATATCTCCCTCCTGCCCTATATCGGACCCTCGGGAGAGCTGAAGACGAAGCCGACCCAGCACTCGGTTGCGGCGCTGCGGAACATCGGTATCCAGCCGGACGCGATCGTGCTGCGCTGCGACCGTGAGGTCCCCGCCGCGATCAAGCGCAAGATCTCCCTGATGTGCGACGTCGACGAGGCCGCCGTGGTCGCCTGCCCCGACGCCCGCTCGATCTACGACATCCCGAAGACCGTGCACGGCGAGGGCCTCGACGCCTACGTCGTCCGCAAGCTGGACCTGCCGTTCCGCGACGTGGACTGGACGACCTGGGACGACCTGCTCGACCGCGTCCACAACCCCCGGCACGAGATCACCATGGCGCTCGTCGGCAAGTACATCGACCTGCCCGACGCCTATCTCTCGGTCACCGAGGCCCTGCGCGCCGGCGGCTTCGCCAACAAGGCGCGCGTGAAGATCAAGTGGGTCACTTCGGACGACTGCAAGAGCCCGGCGGGCGCCGCCCAGCAGCTCGCCGACGTCGACGCGATCTGCATCCCCGGCGGCTTCGGCGACCGCGGCGTCTCCGGCAAGGTCGGCGCCATCCAGTACGCCCGCGAGAACCAGATCCCGCTGCTCGGCCTCTGCCTCGGCCTGCAGTGCATCGTGATCGACGCCGCACGCAACCTGGCCGACATCCCGGACGCCAACTCCACCGAGTTCGACGCCGCCACCGGCCACCCGGTCATCTCCACCATGGCCGAGCAGCTCGACATCGTCGCGGGCGAGGGCGACATGGGCGGAACGATGCGGCTGGGCATGTACCCGGCCAAGCTCGCCGAGGGCTCGATCGTGCGCGAGGTGTACGACGGCAAGGAGTACGTCGAGGAGCGGCACCGTCACCGCTACGAGGTGAACAACTCCTACCGCGCCGAGCTGGAGAAGAAGGCCGGACTCGTCTTCTCCGGGACCTCGCCCGACGGCAAGCTCGTCGAGTACGTCGAGTACCCGCGCGAGGTGCACCCGTACCTGGTCGCGACCCAGGCCCACCCCGAGCTGCGCTCGCGCCCGACCCGGCCGCACCCGCTGTTCGCGGGCCTGGTCAAGGCCGCTGTGGAACGCAAGACAGGGAAGTAGCGCGAGGGTTGTACGGTGGCCGGGGTGCGGGTCTTACGCGAGATGCGCCCCGGTTCTCGTGCACGTGTGGAAGGGCAGGGCATGACGATCAAGGACACTCCCGAGGAGTGGGAGGTCAAGGCGACCGCGACGCCGTTCACGGGCAACAAGACCTCCGTGCGCACCGACGACGTGGTCATGCCCGACGGTTCGGTGGTCCGCCGCGACTACCAGGTCCACCCCGGCTCCGTCGCCGTCCTCGCCCTCGACGAGGAGGAGCGCGTCCTGGTCATCCGCCAGTACCGCCACCCGGTGCGCCACAAGCTGTGGGAGATCCCCGCCGGTCTCCTCGACATCCCCGGCGAGAACCCGCTGCACGCCGCCCAGCGCGAGCTCTACGAGGAGGCGCACGTCAAGGCCGAGGACTGGCGGGTCCTCACGGACGTCTACACCACCCCCGGCGGCTGCGACGAGGCCGTACGGATCTTCCTCGCCCGCGATCTGTCCGAGGCCGACGGGCAGCGCTTCGAGGTGGAGGACGAGGAGTCCGACATGGAGCTGTCCCGGGTCCCGGTCGACGAGCTCGTACGCGGCGTCCTGGCCGGCGAGCTGCACAACAACTGCCTGGTGGTGGGCGTCCTCTCGCTGGTCGCCGCGCGGAACGGCGACGGGATCGGCGCGCTGCGCCCGGCGGAGGCGCCCTGGCCGGCGCGGCCGTTCCAGGTCTGAGCGACGGCCTGACACCCCTCTGACGCCTTTCCGACGCCACCAGACACTCGGCTGACGCCATTCCGACGCCGCCGGTCCTACGATCGCCTGATCCGATCGGGGGACGTGTCCGCCGTGCTCCGCCGGGATCGTCGCAGAGCGTGAACTAGGCTCTGCAAACGCCCGAACCGGAGTCCCGGCGGGCTTGCTCGTGCAGTGGGACGGGAGCGTGGCCCGTGACGGATCAGGCGGTCGACACGGAGAACACCAAGGTGTCCGGATCAGGGCGGACCCCGGCCGTCGAGGCCGCCCCCACGGACCGTCAGTTCCTCGGCCGCACACGGGAGTTGAAGGAACTCCGCGCCGATATCGAGCGCGCGGGCCTCGACACCATCGCCGGCCGCAAGGCGCCACGCGCGCGCGTGCTGCTCATCGCGGGCCGCCCCGGCTACGGCCGCACCGCGCTCGCCGAGGAACTCGTGCGGCAGGTCGCCGGGAGTTACCCCGACGGCGTACTGCGCGCCCGCCTCACCGAACCCGACGGCACCCGCGTACCGACCGAACACACGGCTCGCGAACTGCTCACCGAGCTCGACCGGCCGGCGCCCCCGGGTGCCGACGAGGACGACCTCGCCGCGGCACTGCGCGAGGCCCTCGCCGACCGCCGGGTGCTGATCCTGCTCGACGACGCGGCCGACGCCGAACAGGTCGACGCGCTGCTGCCGGACAGCCCCGAGTGCCTGCTCGTCGCGGTCTCCGAGGGGCCGCTGACCGGGATCGCCGACGTCCGCCCGTGCACCCTGGGCGGACTGGACACCAAGTCCGCGGTGGAACTGCTCGGCCGCTTCACCGGCTCGGTCCGCATCACCGTCGACCCGCGTGCCGCCGAGGGGCTCGCCGAGGAGTGCGCCGCCCAGCCCGCCGCGCTGACGCTCGCCGGGGGCTGGCTGGCCGCCCGGCCCACGGCCGCGGTCGACGACCTGGTCAAGCAGCTGCGCTCGGACGGGGGCGAGGGCCCGGTGCTGGCGCGCGTGTTCCGGCTCGCGTACGACGCCCTGCCGAGCCCCGCCGCCCGGATACTGCGACTGCTCGCGCTCGCCCCGGCCGGCCTGGTCGACCCGCACACCGCCTCCGCGCTCGCCGGCTGCTCGGTGCACGCGGCCCGCACCACGCTGGACGACTTCGTGGCGCTCGGGTTCCTCCACGCGGCCGACTCACCGCTGCCGCAGTACGAGGTCCCCGGCTGTCTGCAGCCGCTGCTGCACGGCCTCACCGAGAGCGTCGACCGCCCGGCCGAGCTCCAGCTGGCCCGCGCCCGGATGCTGGAGCGGGCCGTACGGCTCCTGCAGTCCTGCCGGGCGATCACGGAGACCGACAGCTCCCTGGCCCGCGAGAAACTCCTCGGCATGCCCAAGGCGCTGCGGTTCCCCAGCCCCCGGGCCGCCGAACAATGGCTGCGCGTCCGCCGCCCCGCGCTGCTCGCCGCCGCCCGGCTCGCGGTCGCCGACGGGGAGCTGGACACACTGGCCCGGCGGCTGATGTCCCAGCTGGTGCGGGCCATGGTCGCGCACTTCGGTACGCAGGCCGCCGCGCCCGACCTGTACGGCATCCACCGGCTCGTCCTGGACGTCGCCGAGCGCCGGAACCTGCCCCGCGAGCGCGCCGCCGCCCTGCTGAACCTCGGCGACCTGGACGCCGAGACCGGCCGTACGACCGAGGCGCTCGCGCGCTACCGGGCCGCGCTCGACTCCGGACGGGAGGCGAACGACCCGTATGCGACCGGCCGCGCGATGGAATCCGTGGGCGGCGCCCACCAGGAGCTGGAGGACTACGACCGGGCCGCCGACTGGTACGGCAGGGCGCTCGCGCAGCGGCTCGCCCGCGACGAGCGCGCCGAGGCGGCCCGGCTGTACGGCCGCATCGCCACCGCGCACACCTACGCGGGCCGCTACGGCGAGGCCCTGCGCAACTGGAGCTCGGCCCTCACCGGCTACCGCAGGCTGGGTGATGTGGCGGGCCAGGCAAGGGCGTTGAGCGAGATGGGGCGCGTCCAGGAGTACGCGGGCCGGCCCGAGGAGTCGCTGCACACCTGCCAGGAGGCCGTGGAGTGGGCGCGGCGTGCAGAGGACGTACGCCTCCAGGCCGCGCTGCACCTGCGGCTCGCCGACACCCTGGAGCGGCTCGGCGACCCCGCAGCGGCCCGGCTGCACCGGGGCGCCGCCGGGCGGATGCTGGGAGATGAGCTCCCGGACAGTGATCCGGAGGCGGAACAAGGAGCTAACGCCTACGAAATCCGTAGTACATCCGCCGAAGATTGACGCATTGAAAGGCTAGACAGAGGGAACGCCTTCATTAAACTGGCTCCGCCGCACCTTCTCCTGCGGTGTATCCCGGTGCGCCCACTCGTGGCCGGGTATGTCTTGCAATGCCCACACCCTCTGAGCCAAGGACCGTGATCGACGTGAAGGTCGGCATCCCCCGCGAGGTCAAGAACAACGAGTTCCGGGTGGCCATCACCCCCGCCGGTGTGCACGAGCTGGTGCGCCACGGCCACCAGGTCGTCATCGAGCGGGGCGCCGGGGTCGGCTCCTCGATCACGGACGACGAGTACGTCGCCGCCGGCGCCGAGATCCTCGGCACCGCCGACGAGGTGTGGGCCACTGCAGACCTGCTGCTCAAGGTCAAGGAGCCCATCGCCGAGGAGTACCACCGCCTCCGCAAGGACCAGACGCTCTTCACCTACCTGCACCTGGCCGCGTCCAAGGAGTGCACGGACGCCCTCCTGGAGTCCGGCACCACCGCGATCGCGTACGAGACGGTCGAGCTGCCCAGCCGAGCGCTCCCGCTGCTGGCCCCCATGTCCGAGGTCGCGGGCCGGCTCGCCCCGCAGGTCGGCGCCTACCACCTGATGCGCGCCAATGGCGGACGCGGCGTGCTGCCCGGCGGTGTCCCGGGGGTGGCGGCCGGCCGGGCCGTCGTCATCGGCGGTGGCGTCTCCGGCTGGAACGCCGCGCAGATCGCCATCGGCATGGGCTTCCACGTGACCCTGCTCGACCGGGACATCAACAAGCTGAAGGAGGCGGACAAGATCTTCGGTACGAAGATCCAGACCGTCGTCTCCAACTCCTTCGAACTGGAGAAGGCCTGCCTCGACGCCGACCTCGTCATCGGCGCCGTCCTCATCCCGGGCGCCAAGGCCCCGAAGCTGGTCACCAATGAGCTGGTCTCGCGCATGAAGCCGGGAAGTGTCCTTGTCGACATCGCGATCGACCAGGGCGGCTGCTTCGAGGACTCGCGTCCGACCACCCACGCCGAACCGACCTTCCCCGTCCACGAGTCGGTCTTCTACTGCGTCGCCAACATGCCCGGCGCGGTCCCCAACACCTCGACGTACGCGCTGACCAACGCCACGCTGCCGTACATCGTCGAACTCGCCGACCACGGCTGGGTCGAGGCGCTGCGCAGTGACCCGGCGCTCGCCATGGGCCTCAACACCCATGACGGCAAGGTGACTTACCGCGAGGTCGCGGAGGCGCACGGTCTGGAGCACGTGGAGTTGGAGTCGCTGCTCGGCTAGTCGGTCGATCAGCCGGTCGATCAGTCGATCGGCCGCTCGCCGAGTCGGTTGCCGAGTGGGTCGCTGAGTCGACCAATCGGCCTGGTTCAAGGGCTGGTTCGTTCAAGGTCGACTTTCGGCAGGCCGTGGTCGACTTCCGGCCGAGTCCGCCTACGACCCGGCGCCAAAAGGCGATACGTCAACACAGATCGTCAACATCGCCCACCCGGCCGGACCTTGCCCGACAAGGTCCGGCCCGATGTGTGTAGTGTCACTTTGCGGTACTCGCTCAACTCGCCTCGAACGCACCCCTTGAACCGATTCGCACACCGGTGAAACCTGCCGTGCGACGGCCGTACGCCCTTGACAGCGGGATGTTTCATTGCCGACACATCGGGCCGGGTCCGGCGGATTGTGTTGCTGCGGACGGCCGACACGCCATAGAGTCGCCAACCGTCGGCATGGTGCCACGCTGACCTATCTAGAAGTTTCCTGGTCACCAAGGAGGTAAGACGACTTGTGAATGAGTCGACATTTACTCCCGGGGGTGGTCAACCAGGAATGCCTGCGCAGGGCTCAAGGCTCACGGGGCTTCAGGCTGTCGGCTCCGTCGCTGTGCGCACCTTCGCGGCCCACCAGAGTCCGCAGATGACTCAGACAGCACACCAGAGCATGGATGGCCATCACGTGAACGCCATGGCCGGCGACGGAAGTGGCGAGACCCGCAACCACTTCGCCGACTACGACGAACTGCCCGACGGGCACTTCTACGACCCAGACGCCGAGTACGAGCCCGATCCCGAGTACGCGGCCACCCTCGCGCCCGACGCGGCGCGCCAGCGCCGCGAGCGCGTCGGCCCGACCGGTCGCCCTCTGCCGTACTTCCCGATCCCGGGTCCGCTGACCGATCACGGCCCCGCGAAGATCATCGCGATGTGCAATCAGAAGGGCGGCGTCGGCAAGACGACGTCGACCATCAACCTGGGCGCGGCGCTCGCGGAGTACGGACGGCGTGTCCTGCTGGTCGACTTCGACCCGCAGGGGGCGCTCTCGGTCGGCCTCGGCGTGAACCCGATGGAGCTCGACCTCACCGTCTACAACCTGCTCATGGAGCGGGGCATGGCGGCCGACGAGGTGCTCCTGAAGACCGCGGTCCCCAACATGGACCTGCTGCCCAGCAACATCGACCTGTCCGCCGCCGAGGTCCAGCTGGTGTCCGAGGTCGCGCGCGAGTCGACGCTGCAGCGCGCCCTGAAGCCGCTCATGGCCGACTACGACTACATCGTGATCGACTGCCAGCCCTCGCTCGGCCTGCTCACGGTGAACGCGCTGACGGCCGCGCACAAGGTGATCGTGCCGCTGGAGTGCGAGTTCTTCGCCCTGCGCGGTGTCGCGCTGCTCACCGAGACCATCGAGAAGGTCCAGGAGCGGCTCAACCCGGAGCTGGAGCTCGACGGCATCCTCGCCACGATGTACGACTCCCGGACCGTGCACAGCCGTGAGGTCCTCGCGCGCGTGGTCGAGGCGTTCGACGATCACGTCTACCACACGGTCATCGGGCGTACGGTCCGCTTCCCGGAGACCACGGTCGCCGGTGAGCCGATCACCACGTACGCCTCCAACTCCGTCGGTGCCGCCGCCTATCGCCAGCTCGCCAGGGAGGTGCTCGCCCGGTGTCACGCCGAGTGAGTCTGCCGGGGGCCGACGAACTGTTCCGTACCACCGGGGGAATGCCGCTCCAGGCGTCCACCCCCAGGCGCCAGGCCAACGGCGAGGCCCGGGTGTCGGCTCCGGCGGGCGAGGACGACGCGGCGGCCGCATCCGGGTCGGGTTCGGGCTCCGGTCCCGCGTCCGGCTCCGGGGAGGACGCGCCGCCGTCCGTGCCCGCGCAGGGCGGTGACGGTGACGGGGCCGAGCATGTGGCCGCGGACACGGAGGCGTCCGACGCGGGGGAGTCCCGCAGCCGGGGCGCCGCCGCCACGGCGGAGCGGTCCGCGCGGCGTCAGACGGCGCAGGAAGGTTCTGCCGCGGGCGGTGCCGCCGCTGCCGCGCCGCGCAAGCGGGGGCGTGCCTCCGGGCGCCGGCCGAGCGGGCGGGAGCGGCACGACGAGAAGATCACCGTGTACGTGTCCGCCGAGGAGCTCATGGATCTGGAGCACGCCCGGCTGGTGTTGCGCGGGGAGCACGGGCTCGCTGTCGACCGGGGGCGGATCGTGCGTGAGGCTGTCGCCGTCGTGCTGGCGGATCTGGAGTCCCGGGGGGACGCGAGCATTCTGGTGCGTCGGCTTCGCGGGCGGTAACAGGTAGCCTGCGACGGCTATGACCTCGTACGACAGCTCTGGCTCGGGCTCCGGCGGTTCTGCCGGTCGTCGGCGTGCGCTGGGCCGGGGTCCGGGGGTCGTGCCCCCGTCACCCGTGGCGGCTCCGCCCGAGCCGCCTACGGCGGAGGGCTCTCCTCCGGCCGAGCACAGTACGTCGGCCGAGGACAGTACTTCGCCGGCGGGCCGTGGGGCGTTGCAGGAGCCGCCTGTTGTAGAGCCGGCGGACGACGCAGGTCAGGCCGAAGAGGTGCCGCCCGCTGTCGAACCCGTGGACGAGGCACCCCCCGCTGCGGAACCTGTACAAGCCGAAGCGCAGCCCGCGGAGGATGAGCCCGGCGACGGTGTCTTCAAGGTTCGGCTAGCCAACTTCGAGGGGCCGTTCGACCTTCTGCTTCAGCTGATCTCCAAGCACAAGCTCGACGTCACCGAAGTCGCGCTGTCGAAGGTGACCGACGAGTTCATGGCGCACATCCGGGCGATGGGGCCGGACTGGGATCTGGATCAGACGACGGAGTTCCTGGTCGTCGCGGCCACTCTGCTCGACCTCAAGGCCGCGCGGCTGTTGCCCGCCGCGGAGGTCGAGGACGAGGCGGACCTCGCGTTGCTGGAGGCGCGGGACCTGCTGTTCGCCCGGCTGTTGCAGTACCGGGCGTACAAGCAGATCGCGGAGATCTTCAGCGGGAGGCTGGACGAGGAGGCGCGGCGGTATCCGCGTACCGTCGGACTGGAGCCGCACCATGCGGAGCTGCTGCCCGAGGTGGTCATCAGCGTCGGGGCGGAGGGGTTCGCGAAGCTCGCCGTGAAGGCGATGCAGCCGAAGCCGAAGCCTCAGGTGTACGTCGATCACATCCACGCGCCGTTGGTGAGTGTGCAGGAGCAGGCCGGGATCGTGGTCGCGAGGCTTCGAGAGCTCGGGGAGGCCACCTTCCGGGCGCTCGTCGAGGACACCGACGACACGCTCACCGTCGTCGCCCGGTTCCTCGCGCTGCTGGAGCTCTACCGGGAGAAGGCCGTCGCCCTGGACCAGGAGACCGCGCTCGGGGAACTGGTCGTGCGGTGGACCGGTGGCGAGGGGGACGGGACCCCGATGGTCACCGACGAGTTCGACCGGCCGCCCGAGCCGCCCAAGGAGGAGGAGAAGGCGTGAGCGAGGAGACCACCGAGGCGCCGGCGGGGCTGCGGACCGTCGCCGACCTCGAACTCAAGCCCGCCCTGGAGGCCGTCCTCATGGTCGTGGACGAGCCCGCCACCGAGGAGAACCTCGCGAAGATCCTGGAGCGGCCGAAGCGGCAGATCGCGAAGGCGCTGCGGGAGCTGGCCGACGACTACACCGGGCAGGGGCGCGGCTTCGAGCTGCGCCTCGTCGCCGGTGGCTGGCGGTTCTACACCCGCCCTGAGTACGCGGCCGCCGTCGAGCGGTTCGTCCTCGACGGGCAGCAGGCCCGGCTCACCCAGGCCGCGCTGGAGACGCTGGCCGTGGTCGCGTACCGGCAGCCGGTGAGCCGTTCGCGGGTCTCGGCCGTACGAGGAGTGAACTGCGACGGCGTGATGCGCACCCTCCTGCAGCGGGGTCTGGTCGAGGAGGCGGGCACGGAACCCGAAACAGGTGCGATCCTGTACACCACGACGAACTACTTCCTGGAGCGGATGGGCCTGCGCGGCCTGGACGAGCTCCCGGAGCTCGCGCCCTTCCTCCCGGAGGCGGAGGCGATCGAGGCCGAGACCCAGGAAGCCGTACCGTCGTTCGATCCGGACGCCCCGGACGCGGACGACGGTCCCAGGACGAACATGTCTAATACAACGCTTAATACGACGACGACGGAACTTTGATGCGAAGCAGCGGTAGCGGCAAGAGTGGCGGAACCGGCGGACGCGGTAACCACCGCGGTGCCGGCAACAACAGGGACCAGAAGCAGGGGCAGGGCCGCCCCCGCAAGCCCCGCCCCGAGGAGCGCCGCTACGACGTGGGCCCCGGTGGCACCCAGGACGGCCCCAAGTCCGGCCGTGGCGGCTCCGCGCGCGGCGGCGCCAAGGGCGGCCCCAAGCAGCCCCAGCAGGCGCGTGGGCGTGGCCGTTCGGTCCCGGCCAGCTCCCGTGAGTACGACGCGAGGGCCGAGGAGCGCAATCGCGAGCGGTACGCGGGCAAGAAGGACGTCAAGCCGCCCAGGACCTTCCCCGGCGCCGAGCAGGAGGGTGAGCGGCTGCAGAAGGTGCTCGCGCGCGCGGGCTACGGTTCCCGGCGGGCCTGCGAGGAGCTGATCGAGCAGGCCCGGGTCGAGGTCAACGGCGAGATCGTCCTTGAGCAGGGCAAGCGGGTCGACCCGGAGAAGGACGAGGTCAAGGTCGACGGGCTGACCGTCGCCACGCAGTCGTACCAGTTCTTCTCGCTGAACAAGCCCGCCGGTGTCGTCTCGACCATGGAGGACCCGGACGGCCGGCAGTGCCTCGGCGACTACGTCACCAACCGTGAGACGCGGCTCTTCCACGTGGGGCGGCTCGACACCGAGACCGAGGGCGTCATCCTGCTCACCAACCACGGCGAGCTGGCGCACCGGCTGACCCACCCCAAGTACGGCGTCAAGAAGACCTACCTCGCGCACATCGTGGGCCCGATCCCGCGTGACCTGGGCAAGCGTCTGAAGGATGGCATCCAGCTGGAGGACGGGTACGCGCGCGCGGACCACTTCCGGGTCGTCGAGCAGACCGGCAAGAACTACCTCGTCGAGGTCACGCTCCACGAGGGGCGCAAGCACATCGTCCGGCGCATGCTCGCCGAGGCCGGTTTCCCGGTCGACAAGCTGGTGCGCGTCGCCTTCGGGCCGATCACCCTCGGCGACCAGAAGTCGGGCTGGCTGCGCCGTCTGTCGAACACCGAGGTCGGGATGCTGATGCGCGAGGTCGACCTGTAAGAGGTGGGGGACGCGTTTTCCCGCTGCGGCCGGTCCTGGATCTTTCCGGGCCGGCCGCTTCGTTGTGTCCGGACTGTTGTTCGCCGAAAGGGGTTGTGTGAGGTGGCCCACTGCCCTTATAGTCAGTATGACTATTAGTCGCAGTGACTATTAAGGAGAGTGGGTGGACATGACCGCACCCGCGGACCAGTCGTCGAACGGCGGCGCGCCCGAGGGCTACGACAAGTACGCCTACGAACCCTTCGCCGTCACGGTCGACCTCGCTGTCCTCACCGTCCGCGCGGGCGCGCTCCAGGTGCTGCTCGTCGAACGCGGGCAGGAGCCGTACGCGGGGCGCTGGGCGCTGCCCGGCGGGTTCGTGCTGCCGCACGAGTCCGCGGAGCAGGCGGCCCGCCGTGAACTGGCCGAGGAGACGGGCCTTCAGGACGTCTCCGGGCTCCATCTGGAGCAGCTGCGGACCTACAGCGAACCCGGCCGCGACCCGAGGATGCGGGTCGTCTCCGTCGCCTTCGCCGCGCTGCTGCCCGACCCGCCCGAGCCGCACGGCGGCGGTGACGCGGCGCAGGCCCAGTGGCTGCGCTACAACGCCGTCGGCCCGCTCGCCTTCGACCACGACCGCATCCTCGCCGACGCCCACGAACGCGTCGGCGCCAAGCTTGAGTACACCTGTCTCGCCACCTCCTTCTGCCCGCCCGAGTTCACGCTCGGGGAGCTCCAGCAGGTCTACGAGACCGTGTGGGGCACCGCCCTCGACCGGCCCAACTTCCGGCGCAAGGTGCTGGCCACGCCGGGCTTCGTCGAGCAGATCCCCGGTGCCGCGCGCCTGACCGGAGGCCGTGGCAAACCCGCGGCGCTCTACCGCGCGGGCGGGGCCACCACCCTGCACCCGCCTCTGTTGCGACCCACGTCGGAAGGACGGCCCTCATGACCATGACCCTGCTCGCCAAGCGCGCCGCCACCGGATCTCTCCTGGGGCTCGCCCTCGGGGACGCGCTCGGCTTCCCGACCGAGTTCAACGACATCCCCTCGATACTCGCCAAGTGCGGGCCCTGGCGGGAGATGAAGCTGCCCCGTCCCGCGTACGTCACGGACGACACCCAGATGACGCTGGCGCTGGCGCGGGGGCTGCGCTCGGCGACGGACCGCGGCCTGCTGGGCCCCGAGGCCCTGGAGCGGGCCGTACGCGCGGAGTTCGTGGCCTGGTCCCGCTCCCCGGAGAACAACCGCGCGCCCGGCCGTACCTGCCTCGTCGCCTGCGACCTCCTCGCGCAGGCACGCCGGCCCTGGCAGGACGCCAGCCAGATCCGCTCCAAGGGCTGCGGGGCCAACATGAGGGTCGCGCCCCTCGGCCTCATGGCGCGGCTCAGCACCGAACAGCGGGCGGGCGCCGCCCAGTTGCAGGCCGCGCTCACCCACGGGCACCCCACCGCGCTCGCTGCCGCCGACCTCACCGCACACGCGGTGGCCCTCCTGGCACAGGGCGTCGAGCCGCTCGGGCTGGTCGGGCGGCTGCGGTCGTACGCGTACGAGAACCGCAGCCGCTACCACGTGCGCTGGCTCGGCGACCTGTGGCGGTACAGCCAGGAGGACCCCACGCCCGCGCACTTCATCGCCCGCGGCTGGGACGAGTGCCTCGACGCCCTGGACCGCCTCCAGCGGGCGCTGCGGCACCCGTCGCCCGAGACCGACCCCTGCCTGGCCACGGGCGAGGGGTGGATCGCCGAAGAGGCCCTCGCCACCGGCCTGCTCTGCTTCCTGCTCTTCCTCGACGAGCCGGTCACCGCCCTGCGCCGCGCCGCCTGCACCTCCGGCGACTCGGACTCCATCGCCTGCCTCGCCGGGGCGTTCGCCGGCGCCCACCACGGTCCGGGCGCCTGGCCGACGGAGTGGGCCGACCGGGTCGAGTACCAGGGCGACCTCGTCTCGCTGGGGGCGCTCTGGGACGCTTGAGGGATGACCGAGTCCCTCGACCTCGACCTGGCCCCCGTGGTCGCCGAACAGCCCGACCCCCTGCTGTTCGCGACCGTCTCCGGAGCTCATCTGTACGGCTTCCCCTCGCGCGACTCCGACGTCGACCTGCGGGGCGTCCACCTGCTGCCGACGGCCGAACTGGTGGGCCTGCGCGAGCCGGAGGAGACCCGGTCGAGGATGTGGGACCGGGACGGCGTCGAGCTGGACCTGGTCACGCACGACCTGCGCAAGTTCGTACGGCTGATGCTGCGGCGCAACGGCTACGTGCTGGAGCAGCTGCTCTCGCCCCTCGTCGCACACACCACCGACGCCCACCGGGAACTGGCCTCGCTCGCACCCGGCGTCCTCACCCGCCACCACGCCCACCACTACCGTGGGTTCGCGAACACACAGCTGCGGCTCTTCGAGAAGACCGGTGAACTCAAGCCGCTGCTCTACACGTTCCGCGTGCTGCTCACCGGGATCCACCTGATGCGCAGCGGCGAGATACAGGCCCATCTACCCACCCTGATACGGGAGACCGACGCGCCCGCCTACCTGCCGGACCTGATCGCCGCCAAGGCCGAGCAGGAGCACGCGACGGCCGCCGTGGACCACGCGCGCGTGGCCGACGACGTGGAGCGGCTGCACGCGACGCTGGACGAGACACAGGCGCTGTCAGCGCTCCCGGAGGCCCCGTCCGCCTACGACGCCCTGCACGAGTTCGTCGTCCGGGTCCGCCTGGAGGGTTGACAGGGCTGACGTCCGGCGGGTGCGGACGAGGAAGTCCTCGACGCGGGCACGATCGGGCTCGGGCGGGAGCGGGGTGCGGGCCGACGCCTCGTCCGTCTCCGCGGCCAGGCGGGCCATCCAGGACTCGACCCGGGACCACGGAACCTCGCCCCGCTTCACCGCGAGGAGAGGCTCGCGCTGGTCGCCCACGTCGATGACCAGCTCACCCGTGCGCAGGAGATCGCGGCAGCTCATCAGGAGGCGGAGCAGATGCATCGCGTGCTTCCAGCGCGGGGCGCCGTGCTTGCGTACGTCCGCGTCGAGCTTCTTGCGCTGGCCCAACGCGTAGCGCGCGAACGTCTCGTGGGCCCGGCGGGACAGGAACGCCCCGCGCAGCGACAGGAGTTCACGGCCCGTGGCGTCGGCGTACTCGACGAACGGGGAGTGCAGGCACTCCAGGATGTTCGGGTTGGCGCGCAGGGCCAGGGCGCAGAAGCGCTCCAGTTCCCAGCTGAACTGCTCCTCCGCCGGGCCCTCGACGTGCGTCGGCGGCTTCTCGAAGCGCCAGTACAGGGCGGTCGGCGCCAGGAAGACACCCCTGCGGTCGGTGTCGCTGTCGTCCGTGGCCAGGCCGAAGGCCCGTGAACCCATGACGCAGGCGTAGATCGTGTGGTCATGGACCAGGGCCTCGGGGTGCATGCCCGGCAGGGTACGCGGCGGTTCAGCTCAGGCGGATCGAATTTCCCGACACCGTGATCTGCTCCGCGGGCAGCGGACGGGTCGCCGGGCCGCTCGCCACCGAGCCGTCGGCGATGTTGAACTTGCTGCCGTGGCACGTGCAGTTGATCGTGTCGTCCGAGACATTGGCGACCACGCACCCCTGGTGGGTGCAGACCGCCGAGAAGGCCTTGAACTGGTCCTGCTCGGGCTGCGTCACGACGACCTTCTGATCCTTGAAGATCTTGCCGCCGCCGACCGGGATGTCATCTGTCCTGGCCAGTTCCTCGCCCCCGTCCGCCCCGGTGTCCCCGGTGGGCTGCTCCTCCGAGCTGTCGTTGCCCTCGTCGCCGTACTCGTTGCATCCCGCGAGCAGCGCCGCCGTGCCCGCCGCTCCCGTCACGAGAAGCGTGCGCCGCGTCGAACCCATCGTCATGTCGTCACTCCGAACGTACGGAAGAACCAGAGGGCGGAGGTCAGCCAGACCACCGTGAGGGCGGCGAAGACGAGGCCGCCGACGATCGGCAGCAGCCAGCCGGGCAGTCGCTCCGAGCGGAGCAGCAGCATCTTGGCACTGAAAACACCGAAGAAGAAACAACCCAGGACAGAGTGCCACAAAACCCGCGGTTCATACGTCTGATAGCCCAGCGCATAGAGGCAGTGCACTGCGACCGGCACCGCCACCAGGAACGCCACCCGCCCCGACCAGCGGTGCAGCACCGCCGCCCAGCTCGGGCCCGGCAGCTTGCCGTAGATCATGAGTGCCGACACGAACTGGACGACCGCGAAGCCGAACGCGGCCGTCGCCATCCAGGACTTCACCGCGCCCGTGCTGCTGAACCCGGCGAGGTTGAAGGCGGTGCCCTGCGGATCGTGCACCTTGCCATAAGCGCCGAGTCCGACCGCGACCGCGCACGCGACCAGCGCCGGGACGAGATAGCGGGTGGCGTTCGGGCGGGCGTGGCCGGGGTGCGGGGACGGGAAGTTCTGGGTGGCGGCGTTCGGATCGACGGTCATGATCGGCTCCCTGGGTCAGGGGGTGTCATGGAGTCGGCCAAGAAGGCCAAAAGGTCAGGAGGGTCAAGGGGTGACCGGTCGGGCCGTGAGCTGCTCGCCGTCGATCGTCACGGCGCCGGTCTCGGGGTCGATCTCGGGCGCGGCCGAGGGCATGCCGTCGCGATTGAGGATGCCGACCTGGCGGCCGCCCCGCAGCACGATCCAGCCGCCGTCGACCTCGGCGCCCCGCACGGTGGCCGTGGCCCGGTACAGCCCCGAGGGCTTGACCGCCTTGTCGGCCGTGAAGCCGTACCGCTCGCCGTCGAGGTTCACGGTGCCGGTGATGCTCCTGTCCTTGAGCGTGCCGGCCAGCTCGCCGCCGTTCCGGCTCGTGAGCGTCATGGAGCCGTCGTCCTCGACGTCGCCCTTGAGCCAGGACTCCTGGTCGCGGCCGTCGCAGAAGTACGCGATCGCCCTGCCGTCGCGCAGGGAGACGGCGATCGCGGCGGAGTCGTCGTCGGTACGGCCCGCGTAGTCGGCGTTGGGCGGCGGGCTCGTGGTGGGAGTGCGGCTGGGTGGCGGCGCGCTCTTCGTCGGCGCGGCCGTGGGCGTGGGGCTCGGTGAGACCGTGACCGTGTCGCCCGGCGAGACGCTGTCGGTCGACGACGTCGTGCGCGTCCCTGTCGTCGCGTTGAGCGACAGCATGAACAGGGCGAGCAGGAGTCCCCCGAGCAGTGTGAACAGTGGTCCGGAGCGCTTCATATGTGCCTCCCCCGAGGCGTGGCGCGGACAGCCTCCCCCATGCAAGCGGACACACGGGACGGCGTCCAGAGGCGCACGGGCGCGATTCACCCCAAGTGGCGGGACAGTGACGTTCGCGTGACATTGTCAGGGTCTGGGGCCGGGGTTCGTCACATACGACCGGCCGAACTCTCGAACCTCCGAACTCTCGACATTCTCCAAACTCTCGGAAAGTCCCGAACGGCTTGCGAAAGGCGTGACCATGGCGAGCAACGATCTCGGCAGTCTGCTCGACGGCCTCCTCGGCGGGGGCGGCCAGGGCGGCGGTTCCAGCGGGGCCGGCATCCTGGGCGCACTGCTCGGGACCCTGGGCGACGGCGCGAGCGGCGACGGTGCGAGTGGCGACGGCGGCAATCCGCTGGGCGGGCTGCTGGACACGCTCACCGAGTCCCGCCTCGCCGAGCAGAAGAACTCCTGGGTCGGCACGGGCGAGAACCAGCCCGTGACCGGAGCGCAGATCCAGCAGGCGCTGCCGTACGAGACCCTCAGGGAGGTCGCCGAGCGGACGGGTGTCAGCCCGGACCGGGTCGCGATCGAGATCGCCCAGGTGCTGCCCGAAACCGTCGACAAGCTCACCCCGGACGGACGGGTCCCCTCGGGCTCCCTCAAGGACATCATCGAGGCACAGAGCCGGTGAGCGTCCGTGGTGCTCGGCGGGCGGGCGCCGCGCACCCGTGCGTGACGGGCTGACCGAGCCGGTCCGGCGAAGTCCGGTGGGGTTCGGCAGAGCCCCGGAGGGGCGCAGGGCGGTGACGTCAGCGGCCGGCCCACGACGGACGCGCAGGTCTGGCCCACGACAGACCCGCAGGTGAAGCACCGGACCCCCGGCGGAGCGCTTAGGCTTGTCGGTCAAAGGGAGCCGATCAGCGAGGAGCAGAGCCGTGGCGGTACGAGCGGTCCGGGGCGCCGTCCAACTTCAGCGGGACGAGGCCGGACACATGGACGAGCAGGTCGGCGAGCTGCTCACCGCCGTCCTGGAGCGCAACGGGCTCACCGCGGACGACCTGATCAGCATCTGGTTCACGGCCACGCCCGACCTGCACAGCGACTTCCCGGCGGCCGCGGCCCGCAAGCTCGGCATCGTCGACGTACCCCTGATCTGCGCGCAGGAGCTGGACATCGCGGGCGCCATGCCCCGGGTCGTACGCGTCCTCGCGCACATCGAGTCCGACCGGCCCCGCTCCGACATTGCGCACGTCTACCTCGGCGCCGCCGCCGCGCTCCGCAAGGACATCGCCCAGTGAGGACCGCACTTGTCATCGGAACCGGGCTGATCGGCACGTCGGCGGCCCTGGCGCTGGCCCAGCGCGGCGTCACCGTCCACCTCACCGACCGTGACCCGGAGCAGGCGCGTACGGCGGCCGCGCTCGGCGCGGGTACCGACGAGGCGCCCGAGGGGCCGGTCGACCTCGCGATCGTGGCCGCCCCGCCCGCGCACGTGGCCACGACCCTCGCCGACGCGATGGGGCGCGGCCTGGCCCGCGGCTACCTCGACGTGGCGTCGGTGAAGGGCGGCCCGCGCCGCGAGCTGGAGGCGCTCGGCCTCGACCTCGCCCCGTACATCGGTACGCATCCCATGTCCGGCCGCGAGAAGTCCGGCCCCCTGGCGGCGACCGGCGACCTGTTCGAGGGCCGCCCCTGGGTGCTCACGCCGACGCGGGACACCGACACCGAGGTCCTCAACCTCGCCCTGGAACTGGTGTCGCACTGCCGTGCCGTGCCCGTGGTCATGGACGCCGACGCCCACGACCGGGCCGTCGCCCTCGTCTCCCACATGCCCCACCTGGTCTCCAGCACGGTCGCCGCACGCCTGGAGAACGCCGAGGAGACGGCCGTACGGCTGTGCGGGCAGGGCATCCGGGACGTGACCCGGATCGCGGCCTCCGACCCCCGCATGTGGATCGACATCCTCTCCGCCAACCCGGGCCCGGTCGCCGACCTCCTCGCCGACGTGGCCGCCGACCTCGACGAGACCGTGCAGGCCCTGCGCGCCCTCCAGTCCTCCGACGAGGCCAAGCGCCGCGAGGGCACGACCGGCATCGAGGACGTCCTGCGCCGCGGCAACGCCGGCCAGGTCCGCGTCCCCGGCAAGCACGGCTCCGCTCCACGGACGTACGAGGTCGTCGTCGTCCTCATCGACGACCAGCCCGGCCAGCTGGCCCGCATCTTCGCGGACGCGGGGATGGCCGGGGTCAACATCGAGGACGTACGCATCGAGCACGCGACCGGGCAGCAGGCGGGTCTGGTCCAGCTGATGGTGGAGCCGAAGGCGGCGCCGGTGCTGACCGCGGCGCTGCGGGAGCGGGGCTGGGCGATCCGGCAGTAGCCCTCGCCACGGGCTGCGCGAAGGACCAGTCATACCGGGTCCGGGAAGCCAGTAACCTTGTGCAGGGCACAATCGCGCCCCCGCATCCACCACCTCGCACCAGGAAGGTGTCCACACCGTGGAAAACGGCGCCGCCCGGACCGCCCCGGCAGTGATTGTCGCCATCGACGGCCCCTCCGGCACGGGCAAGTCGAGCACTTCGAAGGCCGTGGCCGCGCAGCTCGGTCTGAGCTACCTGGACACCGGCGCCCAGTACCGGGCGATCACCTGGTGGATGGTCAACAACGGGATCGACATCGGCGACCCCTCGGCGATCGCCGCCGTGGCCGGGAAGCCGGAGATCGTCTCCGGGACCGACCCGTCCGCGCCGACCATCACCGTGGACGGGACGGATGTCGCAGGTCCGATCCGTACCCAGGAGGTCACCTCCAAGGTCAGCGCGGTCAGCGCGGTGCCCGAGGTGCGGGCGCGGATCACCGAGCTGCAGCGGTCGCTCGCGGCCGGCGCCGAGAACGGCATCGTCGTCGAGGGCCGGGACATCGGCACCACCGTGCTGCCGGACGCCGACCTGAAGATCTTCCTCACGGCTTCCCCGGAGGCCCGCGCGGCCCGCCGCAACGGTGAGCTGAAGGGCACCGACGTCCATGCCACCCGCGAGGCCCTGCTCAAGCGGGACGCCGCCGACTCCGGCCGCAAGACCTCGCCGCTCGCCAAGGCGGACGACGCGGTCGAGGTGGACACCTCCGACCTCACGCTCCAGCAGGTCATCGAGTGCGTGATCACCCTCGTCGAGGAGAAGCGGGCAGCGAAGTGACCGAGGCGCCATCGGTACGGGGTGCCGAGGTCGGACGGCGCATCGGCGTCGGCCTGATGTACGGCCTGTGGAGGCCGCGCGTCCTCGGCTCCTGGAGGGTTCCCGCGACCGGCCCGGTGATCCTGGCCGTGAACCACTCGCACAACATCGACGGCCCGATGGTCATGGGCGTGGCGCCCCGGCCGACGCACTTCCTGATCAAGAAGGAGGCGTTCGTCGGCCCCCTCGACCCCTTCCTGCTCGGCATCGGCCAGCTGAAGGTGGACCGCTCGACCGCCGACCGCACGGCGATCACCCGGGCGCTGGGCGTGCTGGAGAACGGCGGAGTCCTCGGCATCTTCCCCGAGGGCACCCGCGGCGACGGCGACTTCGCCTCGCTGCGCGCCGGGCTCGCGTACTTCGCGGTCCGCGGCGGCGCCCCGATCGTGCCGGTCGCGGTGCTGGGAAGTTCCGAGGTGTCCGGACGGTTGATACGAGGGCTGCCTCCGCTGCGCCGACGCATCGACGTCGTCTTCGGCGACCCGTTCGAGGCAGGAGACGGAAGCGGGCGGCGTACGCGCAAGGCGCTCGACGAGGCGACCGTACGCATCCAGGAACGGCTCACCGCCCACCTGGAGGACGCCAGATGCCGGACCGGCCGCCCGCAGAAGGCGGACGAGACGGCCGGCGCCTGACGGGCGCCCGGAAAACGCCGGGCGTCCCACCGGGCGCCGGGCGACACTTGAGTAGTGGATCACCGGCACCCGAGGTGCTCCACCGATCACCACGATGAACGAGGTACGGACTTCATGAACGACCAGATCCACTCCGACGGCTCGGGCGAGGCCCATGAGCACGGAGCACTTGGCGACGCCGAGTACGCGGAGTTCATGGAGCTCGCCGCGGAAGAGGGCTTCGACCCGGAGGACGTCGAGGGCGCCATCGAGGCGGCCGGTCACGGCCCGCTCCCGGTCCTCGCCGTCGTCGGCCGCCCGAATGTCGGCAAGTCGACCCTGGTGAACCGCATCATCGGCCGCCGCGAGGCCGTCGTCGAGGACAAGCCCGGCGTCACCCGCGACCGCGTGACCTACGAGGCCGAGTGGGCGGGCCGCCGCTTCAAGGTCGTCGACACCGGCGGCTGGGAGCAGGACGTCCTCGGCATCGACGCGTCCGTGGCCGCGCAGGCCGAGTACGCGATCGAGGCCGCCGACGCCGTCGTCTTCGTCGTCGACGCCAAGGTCGGCGCGACCGACACCGACGAGGCGGTCGTACGGCTCCTCCGCAAGGCCGGCAAGCCCGTGGTGCTGTGCGCCAACAAGGTGGACGGCCCGAGCGGCGAGGCCGACGCGGCGTACCTGTGGTCCCTCGGCCTCGGCGAGCCGTACCCGGTCTCCGCGCTGCACGGCCGCGGCACCGGCGACATGCTGGACCAGGTCCTGGAGGCCCTGCCGGACGCACCCGCGCAGACCTTCGGCACCGGGCTCGGAGGCCCGCGCCGTATCGCCCTCATCGGCCGCCCGAACGTCGGCAAGTCCTCGCTGCTGAACAAGGTGGCCGGTGAGGAGCGCGTCGTCGTCAACGAGATCGCGGGCACCACCCGCGACCCGGTCGACGAGATGATCGAACTCGGCGGCACGACCTGGAAGTTCGTCGACACGGCAGGCATCCGCAAGCGCGTCCACCTCCAGCAGGGCGCCGACTACTACGCCTCCCTGCGCACCGCCGCCGCCGTGGAGAAGGCCGAGGTCGCGGTCGTCCTGATCGACGCCTCGGAGGCCATCTCGGTCCAGGACCAGCGGATCGTGACGATGGCCGTCGAGGCCGGGCGCGCGCTGGTCATCGCGTACAACAAGTGGGACACCCTCGACGAGGAGCGCCGCTACTACCTGGAGCGCGAGATCGAGACCGAGCTCGGCCAGGTGGCCTGGGCGCCCCGCGTCAACGTCTCCGCGCGCACCGGGCGGCACATGGAGAAGCTGGTCCCGGCCATCGAGACCGCGCTCGCGGGCTGGGAGACCCGCGTGCCCACGGGCCGCCTCAACGCCTTCCTCGGCGAACTGGTCTCGGCCCACCCGCACCCGATCCGTGGCGGCAAGCAGCCCCGCATCCTCTTCGGCACGCAGGCCGGCACGAAGCCCCCGCGTTTCGTCCTCTTCGCCTCCGGCTTCATCGAGGCCGGCTACCGCCGCTTCATCGAACGCCGGCTGCGCGAGGAGTTCGGCTTCGAGGGGACGCCGATCCATATCTCGGTGCGGGTGCGCGAGAAGCGCGGCAAGAAGAAGTAGGAGTACGGGAACGTAGAGCGGCGCCCCCAGGTCACGAACCCTGGGGGCGCCGCCCTCACGTCCTGAAGCTTCCTCGCTCCCTCCGGGCTCAGAGCCCTCGGCGCGGCGCCGGTGGCAGTGCGGCGGGGATCCGGTGCATTCCGGTGTGCCCCGTGGGCATCCGCCCGACCGGCTGCCACACGGACGTCGCCGTGGCCGCCTGGCTCTGCTGCTGCTCCTGCCTCGCGCTCTGCTGCGAGGCGAGATGCCCGGTCGCGAACGCCGCGGCACCGTGGCGTCCGCCGTACGAACCCGTGTTGTACGGGGGGTTGCCGAAGGCGGTGAAGCCCAGCTCCTCTTCACCATGGCGGTCACCGGGCAGGGCCCGGTAGGACCGCACCCACTCGGCATAGAGCGCGTCATAGATCGGCGTAGCCGACGGGCCGCCCGAAGAGGGGTCCTGCGCCGATCGCGCAGACGGGATCGGCTGATAGGACTGGCGGCGGGGGACGTCATATGCGTGCACGTAACTCCAAACGACCCCACCGCCGAAGAGATGCGGCTACGAGACCTTTTGGGCCGCCCGCAACTGTCCTGGCCGGGGGCGCCCCGTAAGGAGCGCGGGGCTGTGTCGATATGCGCCTCCGCCGCGTGGGCGCCACCAGCCACCGACGACCGGCAGCCGACAACGAACCTGTCGTCCCCTGCTCAACCCAACGACACGCTCACGCTCTGTCGAGCGGCCGAGGCGCCCCTAAGGAGCGCGGGGCTGTGTCGATATGCGCCTCCGCCGCGTGGGCGCCACCAGCCACCGACGACCGGCAGCCGACAACGAACCCGCCGTCTCCGCTCAACCCAACGACACGCTCACGCTCTGTCGAGCGGCCGGGAGGCGTCCCCAAAGGGGCGCGGGGCTGTGTCGCGTGGGCGCGACCGGCCACCAATAACCCGCAGCCGACAACCAACCCGCCGTCCCCCGCTCAACCCAGCGGAGCGCTCACGTTCCGGCGAGCGGCAGCTCCGCCCCCACCAACTGCCCGTTGGCCGCGGCCTTGTCGAGCGCCTCGCGCAGCAGGTCCTCGCGCTGCTGGCGCCCGATGGAGCCGACCGGAGCCGCGAACAACAGCACCCGCTGGTGCTTGTTGGCGGCCGCGCGCCAGCTGTCGGCGACCTGGAGGGCCTGGTGGGCCTGCCACCAGGCGACCGGCTGGGCGCCGCCCGGGCCCGGCTGCAGGATGGCGTGCAGCTGGCCCATGGCGAGCAGCACGGACCAGCCGTGCAGCACCGGTGGCACCGAGCCGATCTGGGAGAGCGGCATGAAGCCCTGCTCGATGAGCAGCGGCAGGAAGTCGTCACCGGCGCCGGCGGTACCGGGGCGCGCGATGGGGGCGGTCGGCTCCACGACGAGCGCCGGGTGCAATTCGCCCTCGATCAGGACGAGTCCGCTGGTCACCCCGAGCACGGCCTGCTCGGGCACGGCCTTGACGGGACCGTCGTCGGCGGTGATGGAACGGACGGCGCCCTGCAACTGCTCCTCGGTGACCTGGACGACCTGCGAGGGCAGACAGGTGGCGTGGGCGAAGGCGAGGACGGCGGTCTCGTCGCCGACGAACAGGACGGTGCTGGTGCGCTCCTGCTCGGAGTCGCCCGGAGTGCGGCAGGACGTGCAGTCGTAACTGCCGGGGGCGTTGTCTCCGGCGAGCAGCCGGTCAGCTTCTTCGTCGCCGATCTCGGCGCGTACGTCGTCGCCGACGTCGAGCATGCGCGGCACGGGTGGCTCCTCGGGATGCGGTGCGTGACGGTGCCGGGTGGCTCCCGGCCCATGAGCGCGGGGGTCCCGGCTCATGAAGAAGACAACGGGCGATCTGTGGCCGGAGTCACGCCCGACGACGTACGGAATCGAACCATCCGACGCGCAGCGTGAATCCCCGGGCGGAATCGGCTACTCCGCGCCAACTCCTCGGATTTCCCAAGACATTGATCCGGTGAGGTGAGTCACGGATCGTCGGGGGGACAGGTCGACAAATCCGGAAATCGTGGAATGAAGTGGGTGGCCGAAAGTAGTCGATACTCACGGTAACGGCGAACTGACCTGGAATGACAAGGAGTTGGTTGATATCGGGTCACCCGGCTCCCTAGATTCCTCGCCGTGTGCAACGAGCACCGCTCGGGACGTCCGCCGGCCGCGCCACACAGCCGACTCGCAGCACCACCGCCGGCGGACGGGGCGGAGTACGGCACCCGCGTTCCGTGCGGGCAGGCCGTGCCCCGCCTTGGGGGACCCCGGGTCCTTGGAGAGGGAAATACATGTCCGAATGTGCCGACAACACCCACAACAACACCCACGGCAACACGCGCAAGACGCGTACGACGGCGGTCCTCGCCGGAGCGGCCCTGCTCGCCCCGCTCGGACTTCTCGCCGCGCACGGCAACGCGGCGGCGGCCGACGGCGGAGTGTGGGACCGCATCGCACAGTGCGAGAGCGGCGGAAACTGGCACATCAACACCGGCAACGGCTACTACGGCGGACTCCAGTTCTCCGCCTCCACCTGGCGCGCGTACGGCGGCACGGCCTACGCGGCCACCGCCGACCAGGCCTCCAAGGCCCAGCAGATCGAGATCGCCACCAAGGTCCAGCGTGGCCAGGGCTGGGGCGCCTGGCCGACCTGTTCGGCGCGGGCCGGAGCGTACGGCAGCGCCCCCGCCGCGCCCTCGACCGGCTCGGAGAACCCGAAGCCCGCCCCGGCCCAGCGGTCCGAACAGTTGCCGACCCGCTCCTCGGGCCACACCGACCGCAGTTCGTCCCGCGGCGACTACACCGTGCGCAGCGGTGACACGCTGAGCGGCATCGCGGCGCGCCACGGGACCACCTGGCAGCGGATCTACGCCGCCAACAAGGCCGTCATCGGCGGTGATCCCGACATGATCGTGCCCGGTCAGCGGCTCAAGATCTGAGCCGCGCTCCCTGACCCCCCGGGTACGCGGGTCCCACCCGGCCCACTGACCGGGTGGGACTCCGCGGCCCTTTCCCGGACCTCTCAGGCCAGTTCGGCCGCCTCCCCGGCGAACACCAGTGACCCGCACCGCAGTTCGTACACGAGTGCCGCCCGGCCGTGGAGACCGGGCGGCAGGCGCTGTTCGGCGATCACCACACAGGCGTCGAGGCCGTTCAGTAGCTCGTACGTGCGGGCCGCGACCGTCGGTGACATGCCCAGCGCGACCACCACGGCCACCGGCAGGCTCCGCATCCGGGAGGCCACCGCGACGGCCACCACCTCCACGACGAGGATCGGCATGCCGTACGGGTCCGTACGTACGGCGCCAGCAGCACGCCGCCTGAACGGCGCCACGGCCCTGCCGGACTCGGCGGGAACGGCCATCGAGGAGGACGGCACCTGGAAGGTCTCCGTCAGGACGCTGTGCGGGCTGGTCGTGCTGAGCGGCAATGAGTCGCCGGGCCCGGGCTGCTGAGACCGCCGCCGCGGGTCTGCTCCTCCTGCTGGCCTCGGCCTGTGGCAGCCGCCTCCCGGAGAGCGACTTCGAGGACCGGGCGACACCACTCAGCGGGGCGGCACCCCGATCCGCGTCGGCATCATCACCAGCGCCACCAGCCCCGTCGGCGGCAACGCCTTCACCGGCCCGCGCGACGGGGCCAGGGCTTACTTCGAGCGGCTCAACGCGCGCGGGGGTATCGGCGGCCGCGAGGTTGAGGTGCGGGAGTGCGACGACGAGGGCAGCGGCGTCGGCAACAACGAGTGCGTGCACCGGCTGATCGAGGTGGACAGGGCCGTCGCCCTCGTCGCCGCCACCGCCTTCGACTACGCGGGCGCCGAACGCGTCTCACGCGCGCGTGCCCGACATCGGCGGTCAGCCCATCGGCCCGGCGTACGACGCTACCCGCACCTGTACGGCATCTACTGCAGCCTCGCGCCCCGGAACGGCGAGACCGGCTGGGACGGCAGGCAGGCCGGCGGCACCGAGGTGTACCGCTACTTCAAGCGCGAGCACGGCGCCCGTACGGCCGCGGTCGTGTCGTACAACCAGTCCGCGTCGGCCGCGTACGCCCGTCTGGTCGCCCGGGGTCTTCAGGCCGAGGGCTACGAGGTGGTCACCGAGCAGGTCGACTTCGCGCTGCCCAACTTCCGTGCGGCGGCGGCCGACCTGAAGGAGCAGGGCGCCGACCTCGTCTTCGACGCCCTCGACACGCACGGCAACGCCCGGCTGTGCCAGGCGATGGACGACGTGGGCGCCGAGGCGACCGCCAAGGTCACCAACGTGCAGAACTGGACGTCGACGGTCCCCGAGGACTACAAGGACGCCCCGCGCTGCCGCAACGCCCTGTGGGCGACCGGGTCCAGCCGTAACTACGAGGACACCGGCCACGAGGCCGTACGGGAGTTCCGCGACGCCACCGAGGGCCTTGAGACGCATTCCCAGTGGCAGTTGGAGGGCTGGGCGGCGGCCATGTGGTTCACGGACGCGGCGCGGGCGTGTGCCGGAACGGGCGTCACGCGCGCGTGTGTCGACGCGTTCATGGACCGCGGCGAGCCGTACACCGCCGACGGCCTGCTCCTCCCCGTCGTGTACGAGCGGCACGACGAGCCGCCGAAGACCCGCAGGACCTGTGTCTCGGTGGCCCGTTGGCAGGACGAGCGGGGCTGGGTGAGCCCAGGGGGAGATGAACGACAACTGTTTCGACGTACCGCAGCTGTTGTACGAGCCCTAATGCGTGTCGGCGGGAAAAGGTTCCCTCGTTCGGTTACCAATAGGGCAACTCTTGCAGAACGGATTGGTGATGGAGGCCAACCATCCTGCCCGTTATCCGATCTGACTGAGAGGCAGTAGGACCAGACGGAGATACGGGGACGCATGCAGATCTCTTTCCTGATACACAACGCGTACGGAATCGGGGGGACGATCCGCACGACGTACAACCTCGCGAACACCCTGGCCCAGCAGCACGACGTCGAGGTCGTCTCTGTCTTCCGCCATCGCGACGAGCCCGTCTTCACGCCCGATTCGAGGGTGCGTCTGCGTCATCTCGTCGACGTCCGTGAGAACAGCGGGGACAGCGGAAATCCGGAATTGAACCGTCCGGCGCGTGTTTTCCCGCGCGCGGAGGGCCGTTACGCGCAGTACAGCGTTCTCAGTGACCGGCGCATCGCCGAACACCTCGCCTCGGTCGACGCCGACGTCGTGGTCGGCACCCGGCCGGGGCTGAACGTGCACCTGGCCCGGCAGACCCGCCGCGGGCCCGTCCGTGTCGGCCAGGAGCACCTCACGCTGGACAGCCACTCACCGGCCCTGCGCGCCACCCTGCGGGGCCTCTACCCGCGCCTGGACGCGCTCACCACGACCACGCGGGCCGACGCCCGCGCGTACGGTGCCGGGATGCGGCTGCCCGGCGTCCGCGTGGAGGCCCTGCCCAACCCGGTGCCCGCGCCGGGCATCGACCCCGCGGACGGCTCCGGCAAGTGGGTCGTGGCCGCGGGCCGGCTGGCGCCGGTCAAGCGGTACGACCTGCTCGTCAAGGCCTTCGACAGGGTGCGTGAACAGCGGCCCGACTGGCGGCTGCGCATCTACGGCGGCGGCAAGCAGCACGACAAACTCCGCACGCTCATCGACAAGCTGGACCTCTACAACCACGTCTACCTGATGGGCCCGGCCAACCCCATCGAGCCCGAGTGGGCCAAGGGCTCGATCGCCGCCGTCACCTCCAGCATGGAGTCGTTCGGCATGACGATCGTCGAGGCCATGCGCTGCGGACTGCCGGTGGTCTCGACCGACTGCCCGCACGGTCCCGGTGAGATCATCGACAACGGCGTCGACGGCCGGCTCGTGGAGGTCGGCAAGGCCGGGGCCATCGCCGGCGGGCTCCTCGAACTGATCAACGACGACGCACAGCGGCAGCAGATGGCGCACGCGGCGCTCAAGAACTCCGAGCGCTTCGACCCGGCCCGGATCGCCGAACGCTACGAGTCGATGTTCTCCGACCTGGCCGCACGGAGCGGCACCACCCTCGGCGGACGCATGCGCGGCTCGCTGCACCGCACCCGTGGCGCCCTGGTCGGCGGAGCCTACGCCGTCCGGGACGCCGGACTCCTCGCACTCAAGAAGGAGCGCACCGCATGATGACCCTGGCTTCCCGGACCGCACGCCGGGACAACGACGGGGGCGCCTCGAAGGCCCCGCGCGCCGACTGCGTCGCCGACTCCGCGGGCGGCCTGACCTTCGAGATCGCCGACCCCGGCGCGCCCGGCCCGGCCCACCTGGTCCTCAGGCTCCGCGACGCCGAGGACGAGGTGCGCCTCCCGCTCACCCCGGCCGCCGACGGCCGCCTCAGGGCCGCCCTGCCCAGCAGCGTCGATCTGTCCGAGGGCCGCTGGGACGTCTACGCCGAGCCGGCCGACGGCACACCGCGCCGCCTGACGCCCGGGACCAACGACCTGCGCTCCCTCGTCGACCGCGTTCCCGGCGAGGCCGACGACCACGTCGCCGTCCGCATCCCGTACCCCACCAAGCACGGCAACCTCAGCATCCGCTGCTGGCGGCGCGCCCCGCACACCGAGGCGGGCGAACTGTATGTGAAGGACGGTGAGCTGAGCGTACGAGGCCGGGTGTACGGCACCGAGTGCGCACCGGACGCGTACGCCGAACTCGCGAGCCGGGACGGGTCGGCGCCCGCCGTCCGGGCCGACATCACCACGGACCGGGCCGGGTTCGGCTTCACCGTGGCCCTCGGCGCCCTCGCGCCCGGCGTCTGGGACCTGTGGCTGCGCCCGGCGGGGGAGGCCGGACCGAGGGTGCGGATCGCGCGGCTGCTCGACGACATCGTCGACAGGAAGCCGGTGTTCGTCTACCCGAAGGCCCGCCTGGAGACGGAGCGCGGCCGGATGGCGGCCAGGCCGTACTACACGGTCGGCAACGACCTGTCCGTCTCGGTCACCGCGGTGAGCTGAAGCACCGCCCGCCAGGCATTGCGGACGCCCCCTGTCCTCAATGCCTGGCAGACTCGCGCCCATGTTGGAGACATCGGCACGCCTGCTCCGCCTGCTCTCGCTCCTCCAGGCCCACCGCGAATGGTCCGGCGCCGACCTCGCCGAGCGTCTCGGCGTCACCCCGCGCACCGTGCGCCGCGACGTGGACCGGCTGCGCGAGCTCGGCTACCCGGTGAACGCCAGCCCCGGCACCGGCGGCGGCTATCAGCTCGGCGTCGGGGCCGAGCTGCCGCCGCTGCTGCTGGACGACGAGGAGGCGGTCGCCGTGGCCGTCGGGCTGCGCACGGCGGCCGGGCAGGGCATCGAGGGCATCGGCGAGTCCTCCGTACGGGCTCTCACCAAGCTCGAACAGGTGCTGCCCCACCGGCTGCGCCGCCGCGTGGGCGCCCTCAACGCGTTCACCGTGCCGATGCTGCGCGGCCCGCAGCCCTCGGCCGTCGACCCGGCCGTCCTCACCGAACTGGCGAACGCCTGCCGGGACGCCGAGCGGCTGCGCTTCGAGTACCGCGGCCACGACGGCGCCCCCACTCGCCGTACGGTCGAACCGCACCGCCTGGTGTGCACCGAGCGCCGCTGGTACCTGGTCGCCTGGGACGTCGACCGCGACGACTGGCGCACGTTCCGCGCCGACCGCATCACCCCCCGGCCGCCGCACGGGCCGCGCTTCACGCCCCGCGAGGCACCGGCCGAGGACCTGGCCGCGTACGTCTCCCAAGGCGTCTCCACGCGCGCGTACGCCTCGCACGCCGTCGTCCGGCTGTTCGTGCCCGTGGAGGAGGCGGCCGAGCGGATCTCGCCCTCGGCCGGGGTCCTGGAGGCGGAGGGCCCCGGCAGTTGCGTCCTGCGCACCGGGGCCGCGAGCCTCGACGTGATGGTCATCCACGTCGTGCTGATGGGCTTCGCGTTCGAGGTGATCGAACCCGATGAGCTCACCGAGGCGATCAGAGTGGCCCGGGACCGTCTGTCGGCCGCTCTCGACCGAAGCGGATCTGAGGGCTCCGTTCCTGGCCGGAGCGGGCCCGGGGCGGTGTGAGGGCCGCGTACTCCGGATGGTGCAGGTCGAAGGCCGGGGACTCGGAGCGGACCCGGGGCAGCGTTTCGAAGTTGTGCCGCGGCGGCGGGCACGCGGTCGCCCACTCCAGGGAGCGGCCGAAGCCCCAGGGGTCGTCGACGTCGACCTTCCTGCCGTACTTGGCGGTCTTCCAGACGTTGTGGACGAACGGCAGTGTCGACAGGCCGAGCAGGAAGGCGCCGATCGTCGAGACGGTGTTGAGCGCGGTGAAGCCGTCGGCGTCCAGATAGTCCGCGTACCGCCGTGGCATGCCCTCGGCGCCCAGCCAGTGCTGCACCAGGAACGTCAGGTGGAAGCCGACGAACAGGGTCCAGAACTGGATCTTGCCGAGCCGTTCGTCGAGCATCTTCCCGGTGAACTTGGGCCACCAGAAGAAGAAGCCGGCGAAGGTCGCGAAGACGACGGTGCCGAACACCACGTAGTGGAAGTGCGCGACGACGAAGTACGTGTCCGTGACGTGGAAGTCCATTGGCGGCGAGGCCAGGATCACCCCGGTCAGCCCCCCGAACAGGAACGACACCAGAAAGCCGACCGACCACAGCATCGGTGTCTCGAAGGACAGCGAGCCCTTGAGCATCGTCCCCGTCCAGTTGAAGAACTTCACGCCGGTCGGCACGGCGATCAGGAAGCTCATGAAGGAGAAGAACGGCAGCAGCACCGCGCCCGTCGCGAACATGTGGTGCGCCCACACGACCACCGAGAGCCCGGTGATCGCCATCGTCGCGCCGACCAGCGTCAGATAGCCGAAGATCGGCTTGCGGCTGAACACCGGGATGATCTCCGTGATGATCCCGAGGAACGGCAGCGCGATGATGTACACCTCGGGATGCCCGAAGAACCAGAACAGGTGCTGCCACAGCAGCGCCCCGCCGTTCGCCGCGTCGAAGATGTGGCTGCCGAAGTGCCGGTCCGCCTCCAGACAGAGCAGCGCGGCCGCCAGCACCGGGAACGCCATCAGGATCAGGATCGACGTGAAACAGCGTGTTCCAGGTGAAGATCGGCATCCGGAACATCGTCATACCGGGGGCGCGCATCCCGATGATCGTGGTCAGGAAGTTCACCGCGCCGAGGATCGTGCCGAAGCCGGCCAGCGCCAGCCCCATGATCCACATAGCCGCCCCGATGCCCGGTGATCGCTCCAGACTGTTGAGCGGCGCGTACGCGAACCAGCCGAAGTTGGCGGGCCCCGAGGGCACCAGCAGCGAGCCCATCACGATCAGCCCGCCGAACAGGAACAGCCAGTACGACAGCATGTTCAGCCGCGGGAACGCGACGTCCGGGGCGCCGATCTGCAGCGGCATGATCTCGTTGGCGAAGCCGGCGAAGGCCGGGGTCGCGAAGAGCAGCAGCATGATCGTGCCGTGCATGGTGAACAGCTGGTTGAACTGGTTGTTGTCCATGAGCTGCGAGCCGGGCCGGGCTAGCTCGGCCCGCATCAGCAGCGCCATCAGACCGCCGACCAGGAAGAACGCGAACGAGGTGATCAGGTAGAGATGGCCGATCTTCTTGTGGTCGGTGGTCGTCAGCCAGTCGACCATCACTCGCCCCGGCTGCCTGGTCCGTACGGGTCCCGCCGTCGCCTGCGCGGTGTCCGTGCCCATCGCCCGCCCCTTCGCTGTCGCGTCCTGGGCCTGCTCGAAGCTCACGCCATGATGCTCGCGTCGTCCGGCGCTCCGACAGGGGACGTGCGGGGGTTGTGTGCCGGAACCGTGTATTTCCCATGAGGGTTCGGCTTCTCGGAGCCGTCCGGGAAGCCGAATGGAATGGCGCGACCGGGTGGCCGACGGCGCCCTTTTCGACGCGCTATTCGAGACGGCGTCACGCTGGTCCAGAATTACGTTCGAAACCGTCTGGAACACGTGAGGATGCGCCCATTTGTGTGACGGCCCGCTGCGGCAGCAACTGATGTCACGGCGACCGGAACGCGTGTCGTGATCCTGTGACAGAAGCGTGACCGCCGGGGAACAGGTGACCCACCGTGGCGGGCCCCGGACTTCCCTGCCCGCGAGGTGCCGCCTAACGTGGCGGGCATGGCACCCATTCCCACCCCGCCCGCAGAGCCCCGGGACAATCCGGACTCATACGTCGGCCTGGACGCGTCCGCCGCCGAGCGCCGCGCCCGTGAGCGCGGCTGGTCCTCGGTCAGGGCGCTGCCGCCGGGGGCGATCATCACGATGGAGTACCGCGCGGGACGGCTGAACTTCGAGGTCAAGGACGGCCGGGTGACGAGCTGCTGGAAGGGCTGAAGCATCGCACGTCACGGCGAAGGCCCGGCTCCGTGAGGGAGCCGGGCCTTCGCCATGCGGGGGGGGGGGGGGGTGTTGTGCGTACCGGCCCCGCTGTCTCGTGTCAGCCGCCCGCGTAAGGACGGGTCGTCGACGTCGTGCCGCGCGGCAACCGGTCCGAGTGCGGTGGCCTGCGGCTGCCCGCCGGGGTGACCGGGGTGCGCTCCGAGCGCGTGGTGTGCGGCCCCGGTGCCAGGTGGTGCGCGGGCGCACGGCCGGCGCGGGCCGCGATCGTCGTGTCGCGGGCGGTCGCGGGCTCCTCACCGGGCTTGCGCAGCGTGGAGGCGCCCACGGCCGTGACGGGCGGCGCGAGGGCCGTACGCCGGTCGCGCCAGGTGTCCCGCAGCGAGAGTATCCGCACCTCGGCGCGGGCGATCATCGGCTCGAACCAGGGCAGCGCCAGCAGGATCAGCAGCCCCGCGGCCCAGCCCAGCACCACGTCGCTCAGCCAGTGCGTACCGATGTAGACCGTAGTCAGACCGACGCCCAGCGACATCATGGCCGACGTCGCGGACAGCCAGCGCCGGGCTCTCGGCGAGGACGCCAGATAGGCGAGTATGCCCCAGGTCACCACGGCGTTCGCGGTGTGGCCCGAAGGAAATATGTCGCCGCCGGCCCACATCTCGTTCGAGCCGACCTCGGTGGCGTAGTGCGGTCCCAGGCGGCCCATGCCGAGCTTGGCGGCACCCACCGTGACGTTCAGCAGCAGCAGCGAGACGCCGAGTACGAGCATCGGGCGCACGGTGTGCTGCCGCCAGCAGCGCCAGCCCAGCCAGGCCGCGACCATCACGGCGGTGGGTCCGCGCTGGCCCAGCACCACGTAGTAGTCCAGGAGGGCGTGGACCTCGGGCCACTGCTGGTACGGCCGGAAGAGCATGATCTGCCAGTCGATCCGGACCACCCACGAGGTGATCACCACGGCCCACACGAGCGCCGCGTAGAAGGCCAGGGTGGCGGACAGCAGCACCACCCTGTGCCGGGTCATCACCGGCACATCGATGTGGGCCGGCCGTTCTGGCTCACGGTCCAGCCGGGCGAAGACCCGGTCCAGACGAGTCAGCTTTCGTTCGGTACGCACTCAATCGACGTTACAGCGAGTGAGCTCTCGACTGGCTGCAAACACAGGCTTTGTGATGACGATGTGATGTGGGATCGCCCTCGGATTGAGGTTTATTTCCACGCAATCGTCAAACGTCGAGAGCACGCCACCCCTCAATTCCATTGCACCATGCGGGTTATCTTTTTACTGCCCTTTTGGTTTCGTTCACCGGAAGCTTGAGTGGCATTCCCCTGTCGCTCATGGTGGACCGGTGCCGTTCAGCCAGAACGCCCCGTACGCCGCCGAGGCCACCGCGACGGCACTCAAGATCACCGCTGACCTGGGTGTACGCAGCCGGGCCAGGGCCGTCGCGAGCGGCAGGAGCAGGGGGAAGGCGGGCATCAGCAGCCGGGGCTTCGAGCCGAAGTAGCTCGCCGCGCACAGCGCGAGCGCGACGACGACCCCGGTGTACACCAGCAGCGACAGCGGCTGCCCCTGCCGTACGCCCACCACGTACAGCCACACGACCAGCGCCACGCCGACCAGCAGCCCGGCCCCGGCCAGGGCCGACGGGAATGACGTGAACTTGTCGGCGACGAACCGCGCGAAGGCCCAGCCCCCGTCGAAGCCGTTGCCCCAGCCCGCCTGGACGCCGACATAGCCGAGCAGACCGTCGCCCGTGCGGTGGCCGACCCACAGCACATACCCGGCGGCGCCGAGCGGCGCGAGGAGCATGCCGAGGGCGCGCCGGAGAGCGGGAGCGCCGTCCGGTACCGACGCGCTCCCGTCTCGTACGGACGAGGGAGAGGCGCCACGGCGCTGGACGGACGGGGGAGACTCGCCCTCCTCCTCCCGGAGGGATGGGGGAGACGCGTCCTCCTGCCGGACGGACGGGGGAGACGCGCCTGCCTGCCGGATGGGCGAGCCGGACGCGCTCCTCTGCCGGGGGGACGGGGGAGACGCGTTCTCCTGCCGGACGGGAGAGAGGGACCCGTCCTCCTGCCGGACGGACCGGAGAGACGCGCCCCGCTGTCGTATGAACGACACGACCCCCGCGACCCAGACCGCCGCGACCACCGCCACCCCCACCGGCCGTGTCAGCCCGGCCAGCGCGGCGAGGGTGCCCGCGATCAGCCAGCGGCCGGTCAGCAGCGCGTACAGCGACCAGGCGGCGAGGGCGGTGAACAGTGACTCGGTGTACGCCATCGACTGCACGATGCCGACGGGCAGCACGGCCCACAGCAGGACGGCGCAGATGCCCGCGCGGCGCCCGTACAGATGGTCGGCGACCGCGAAGATCCCCCAGGCCGCGGCGATCGAGGCGAGCGTGCTGACGGCGAGGCCCGCGTCCGCGTACGACAGCGGCGTCACCGCTGACACGGCCCGCTCCAGCCAGGGCAGCAGCGGGAAGAAGGCGAGGTTCGAGTGGACATCGCCGTTCGGGAGCCGGACCTCGTAGCCGTAGCCGAGGTCGGCGACCCTGACGTACCAGAGCGAGTCCCAGCGGGCCGACAGCAGGGTGTGCGCGCTCTTGTCGCGCGTCGCGCTCCACAGGGCCAGCACGACCAGGCCCAGGGCGCGCACGGCGGCGTACCCGAGGAGTGCGGGGGCGGCCCTGCGGACCAGGGGCGCCGCCGGGCGCGTATCAAGATCGGTCACGCGCTCGATTATCGGGGGCGCGAGGAACCGGGCGGCCCTTTCGGACGTGACGCACGACAGGGAGAGGCATCAGGGGCGTGGCGCATACCACACCGCCCGCAGGAGGCGCGTGAGAGGTCCACCACGCGTCACTGGCCGGAACTCGCGTACGCTGACGACTCGCTCGCCTTCGTTGCGTGGGTCCGGGACGCCGCTCCTCCCGGATCGTAGCCGCCGGGGAGTCCCCACCCGGTCCCGCCGAACGCGAGGGAACATCTGGGAGGTACGTACATGTCCGGGACGACCACGGCCGCCGCGCGGTGCCGTCGGGAGGCCGGGGCCGGTGCCAACCGCTGGGTCGTCCTCGTCGTCCTGTGCACCAGCCTGCTCCTGGTCGCCGTCGACGCCACCGTGCTGCACGTCGCCGTGCCGGCCGTCACCGAGGACCTCAAGCCCAGCGGGATAGAGCTGCTCTGGATCGTCGACGCCTACCCGCTCGTCTGCGCCTCGCTGCTGATCCTCTTCGGCACGCTGGGCGACCGGGTCGGCCGCAGACGCGTCCTGCTCCTCGGATACGGACTGTTCGGCATCGCCTCGGGCCTCGCGGCCGTCGCGGACAGCGCCGAGGTCCTCATCGCCGCCCGCGCGCTGCTCGGCGTCGGCGGTGCGATGATCATGCCCGCGACCCTGTCGATCCTGCGGCAGGTCTTCCCCGACCGCCGCGAGCGGGCCCTCGCCATCGGTGTCTGGAGCGCCGTGGCCGCCGTGGGCGCGGCGGTCGGACCGCTGCTCGGCGGCTTCCTGCTGGAGCACTTCTGGTGGGGTTCGGTCTTCTTCGTCAACATCCCGCTGATGCTGATCAGCCTGCCGGTCGGCCGGCTTCTGCTGCCCGAGTCGACAGGGCCGCGCGGCGGACCCTGGGACGTGGTCGGCGCGCTCATGGCCGCCGCCGGACTCTTCGGCCTCGTCCTCGGCGTGAAGCGGCTCGGCGGCGGGGAGCCGCCCTTCGACCCGTACACGGCGCTCCCCCTGCTCGCGGGCGGCGTCCTGCTGACCACCTTCGTACGGCGTCAGCGGCGGCATACGCATCCGCTGGTGGACATGCGGATGTTCGCGCGCCCGGCGTTCAGCACCTCCGTGGGCTGCATCGTGCTGGCCATGCTCGCGCTGGTGGGCCTGGAGCTGATCGCGGCGCAGTATCTGCAACTGGTACTCGGGCTCTCGCCGCTGGAGACGGGACTCAGACTCCTGCCGCTGACCATCGCGGCGATGGCGGCGGGCCTGGCCGGCGCCAAGCTGCTGCACCGCTTCGGCCCCCGCTGCATGGTCTCCCTCGGCTTCTGCCTCACCGCGGGCGCCGTCGTCCTGCTCACCGCGATGGGCCGCCACGACAACGCCGGGCTGCTGCTCGCCGGGTTCGTCCTGCTCGGGTTCGGCCTGGAGACCACGCTCTTCGGGGCGTACGAGTCCATGCTCAGCGAGGCGCCCCCGGCCCAGGCGGGCGGGGCCGCAGCCATCGGCGAGACCTCGTACCAACTGGGCGCCGGCATCGGCATCGCCCTCCTCGGCAGCGTCATGAACGCGGCGTACGCGCCCGGCCTCTCCTCCGTCCCCGGCGTCCCCGCCTCGGCCACGGCAGCCGCCGGCCACTCGCTGGGGGAGGCGTACGAGGTCGCCGACCGGCTCGGCGGCGACTCCGGCGCGGCCCTGCGGAACGCGGCCCGCGACTACTTCGTCCACGGTCTGCATGTGACCCTGCTGGTCAGCGCGGGTCTGCTGCTCCTCGGCGCGGTGCTGGCGCTGCGGCTGCCGCGGACCATGGAGTGCGGGGCGCCCGCGGCGGGCCCGGCGGACGTACCGGTGCCCCGGAAGGAGAAGCAGGTGTCCGGGGAGGACATCCCCGCTCCCCGCGAGGCGGCGTCGGCCATGCGCGCCGAGTCGGTCGGCTGAGGGACGTGGAGTTCGTCGGTTGAGCGGGGCTCGGCACAGCTGGTCCGCGCCGTCGGGCTTCCCGCCGTTGCGGCGGAAAGAAAGCGGAAAGAAAAAAGCGGAAAGGGAGCGGAAAGAAACTCGACGGGCTCCCGAGGACACGAGGGAACCCGTCTCGGGCGGGAGGTACTCCTGCGGCCGGCCCGGCAAACCTGCCCTGCCGGACTCGCTCCCCCTGGACTTGCGGGACACTGCCGCATAGCGTCGACGTCGACCCGTAACTAGCGTTGCTAGTTTTAGTCTGCCGGAGGCTGCCCCATGTCCGCGACCTCGAAGTCAGCGAAGTCCTCGAAGCTGCCGCCCTTCGACCCCGCCGATCCCCTGGGCATCGACGACCTGCTCGACCCGGAGGACCTCGCGATCCGCGACACCGTACGGACCTGGGCCGCGGACCGCGTGCTGCCGTACGTGGCCGACTGGTACGAGAAGGGCGAGCTGCCCGCGATCAGGGAGCTGGCACGGGAGCTGGGCGCGATCGGTGCCCTCGGGATGTCGCTCGACGGGTACGGGTGCGCCGGGGCCAGTGCCGTGCAGTACGGGCTCGCCTGTCTGGAGCTCGAAGCCGCCGACTCCGGCATCCGGTCGCTGGTCTCCGTGCAGGGCTCCCTCGCGATGTACGCCATCCACCGCTTCGGCTCCGAGGAACAGAAACAGCGGTGGTTGCCGCGGATGGCCTCCGGCGAGGTCATCGGGTGCTTCGGGCTCACCGAACCCGACCACGGATCCGACCCGGCGTCGATGCGCACCTACGCCAAGCGCGACGGCGGCGACTGGGTGCTCGGCGGCCGCAAGATGTGGATCACCAACGGGTCCGTCGCCGGGGTCGCCGTCGTCTGGGCGCAGACCGACGACGGGATCCGCGGCTTCGTCGTACCCACCGATGCCCCCGGCTTCTCCGCACCCGAGATCAAGCACAAGTGGTCGCTGCGCGCGTCCGTCACCAGCGAGCTGGTCCTCGACGACGTGCGACTGCCCGCCGACGCCGTACTGCCCGAGGTGACCGGCCTCAAGGGGCCGCTGAGCTGTCTCTCCCACGCGCGCTACGGCATCGTGTGGGGTGCGATGGGGGCCGCGCGGTCGTCCTTCGAGGCCGCCGTCGAATACGCGAAGACGCGGGAGCAGTTCGGGAGGCCCATCGGGGGGTTCCAGCTCACCCAGGCCAAGCTCGCCGACATGGTGGTCGAACTGCACAAGGGGATTCTGCTCGCCCATCATCTGGGGCGGCGGATGGACGCGGGAAGGCTCCGTCCCGAACAGGTCAGCTTCGGGAAGCTCAACAACGTGCGCGAGGCGATCGAGATCTGCCGTACCGCCCGTACGATCCTCGGTGCCAACGGCATCTCCCTCGAATATCCCGTCATGCGGCACGCGACCAACCTGGAGTCCGTGCTGACGTACGAGGGCACCGTCGAGATGCACCAGCTGGTGCTGGGCAAGGCGCTCACCGGTTTCGATGCCTTCCGTTGAAGCCACGTACCGAACCGAAAGGTCGTGCCGACGAGCCGCCTTGCTCAGCTCTGGTTGAAGAAACCGTCCGTCTGACGGCCCGCGGCCTCGCCGCTGACGATCTCCGTGTCGGCCGGGGTCAGCAGGAAGACCCGGTTCGACACCCGCTCGATCGAGCCGCGCAGACCGAAGATCAGGCCGGCCGCGAAGTCGACGACGCGCTTGGCGTCGGCGGGCTCCATGTTCGTGAGGTTCATGATGACCGGGACGCCGTCCCGGAAGAGCTCGCCGATGCTCCGGGCGTCGCGGAAGCTGTCCGGAGTGACCGTGCCGATCCGGCGGCCCTTCTCCGACGCGGACTCGGAGGCGACCTTGACGCGAGGGTCGGTGACCCAGGCATCGCCGGACTCCCGCTCATCGGCGTAGTCGTCGTCGTAGTAACGCTCGTCATCGTTGTCGTCGACGAGGCCAAGCCAGGCACTCGCCTTGCGCACCGATCCCATGGACGCCTCCTCTCACAGCGGTCTTTTTTGCCATCCGCATCCCTATCGTCGTCCATGATGCGGATCGTGCGCCAAGGGGTTGGGCGCCGCGCGGGGGTTTCGTGACGGTACTGGTGCAGAACCAATTCGTCGAGAGGCCATGCGCCCCAAGGGGTTTGCTGTGCACGGCTGCTGACTGTGAGTGAAATATGATTTCTCTCGGCGGACGGGTGACGGGTGAGGCGTACGGGTGAACGGGGCGGCCCGGGTGGTCGGTACGATGCCGCGGCTCAATGTCGTACGCATCACGGGGGAATGTCGTGTTCGGAATCGTCCGGCCCTGCCGTCACCGGCTCGGTGAAGGGCTGCGGACCCGGTGGATGGCGCATCTGTGCGGGCTCTGTCTCGCGCTGCGCGGGGACCACGGGCAGTTCGCACGGGTCGTCACCAACTACGACGGGCTCCTCGTCTCGGTTCTGACGGACGCTCAGGCCGGGCCCGACCGGTCGGCCGGACGGCGCCGGACCGCCGGGCCCTGTCCACTGCGCGGGATGCGCACCGCCTCGGTCGCGCGGGGCGAGGGGGCACGGCTCGCCGCCGCCGTCTCGCTGGTACTCGCCGCCGCCAAGGTGCGCGATCACCTGGCCGACGGGGACGGGCTGCCGGCGCGCGGGCCGGTGGCGTTCGCCGCGCGCCGGGTCGCCGTGCGCTGGGGACGCGCGGGCGCTCGTACGGGATCTGACGTCGGGTTCGACACGGGCGTGCTCGTCGACGCCGTGGACCGGCAGCTCGGCATCGAGGCGCTCGCCGGGCCGGGCACCCCGATCCTGACCGTCACCGAGCCGACCGAGACCGCGACCGCCGCGGCCTTCGCGCACACCGCGTTCCTCGCCGGACGCCCGGCCAACGCGGAACCGCTCGCCGAGGCCGGCCGCCTCTTCGGTCGGCTCGCCCATCTGCTGGACGCCGTGGAGGACAGGGAGCCCGACGCCGCGTCGGGCGCCTGGAACCCGTTGACGGCCACCGGTACGTCGCCGGCCGAGGCCCGGCGGCTCGCCGACGACGCCCTGCACGGGATACGGCTCGCGCTGCGCGAGGTGGCCTGGGGGTCCGGGGTCTCCCCGGAGAGACACGGCACGGATGCCGAGCTGGCGCACGTTCTCCTCGTGCACGAGCTGCGGAACTCGGTGGACCGGGCCTTCGGCACCACCTCGTGCGAGCACACCCCCCAGGCGTACGGCAACCCGTATGCGCCGACCGGGCCCAGCGGCCCGCCGCCCCCTCCCGAGCCCCCGCGCCGCGACCGGCGCGGGCTCCTCGCGGGGTGCCTGGTGTGGGCGGGGCTCGCCTGTACGTGCCAGATGTGCTGCGGGGAGTACGAGGACCCGTGGACCGGGGAGCGCAAGGGGGGCCTCTGCCAGCGGTGCGACTGCGACAACTGCTCCGATTGCTGCGACTGCTGTGACTGTTGCGGCGGTTGCTGCGACGGCTGTGACGGGTGCGACTGCGGTTGTAACTGCTAGCGCAGGAAGCTCCCTCCGGCCGGTTCCTACGGCGGACATATGGACATATGAAGGAACATGCTGGGACCGGCCATCGCGGCGGGGAGCGCGACCTGTTCCGACCAGCGCCGGGAACCGCCCGAATCCGGCACTTGGGGCGCACACGGAATCCTCACAACTGTATGCGTGGGGTCAACTTCTGCTGATGGTGCGCGTGTTGAAGGCCGCTCGGCCGAAAGGCCCTCTTGCGCCGGTCGGCCGCGCGGCCGAATACTTCCCCGAAGCGCCTTGTCAGGGGCACGTCGTGTTCGGAATCCGGACACTTCCCCTGATCTGGCCTCACGGGCCCCGACCCCACGCGGGCCCCCGACTTCCCTCAGGAGGGAACGAACAGTGAGGATCAAGCGCACCACCCCCCGCAGTGGCACAGCGAGACGGACCCGGCTGATCGCCGTCGCCTCCGGACTCGCCGCCGCCGTCGCCGTCACCGTCCCCAGCGCGAACGCGAGTGACGTGCAGACCTTCAGCACGGCCGAGCTCAAGCAGGCGAGCTCCTCGGTGCTCAAGGCCGATGTGCCCGGCACCGCCTGGGCGATCGACGAGAAGACCGGCAAGGTCCTCGTCACCGCCGACAGCACCGTCTCCGCGGCGGAGATCGCGGAGATCAAGGAGGCGGCGGGCGCCAACGCCGGCGCCCTGACGATCAAGCGCACCCCCGGCAAGTTCAACAAGCTGATCGGTGGCGGCGACGCCATCTATGCGAGTAGCTGGCGCTGTTCGCTGGGCTTCAACGTCCGCAGCAGCAGCGGAGCCGAGTACTTCCTGACCGCCGGTCACTGCACCGACGGCGCGGGCACCTGGTGGGGCAACTCGTCCCGCTCCACGACCCTCGGGCCGACCGCCGGATCGAGCTTCCCGGTGAACGACTACGGGATCGTCCGGTACAGCAACACGTCCATCAGCAAGCCCGGCACCGCGGGCAACGTGGACATCACCCGTGCGGCCACCCCGAGCGTGGGCACCAACGTCATCCGTGACGGCTCCACCACCGGCACCCACACCGGCCGTGTCACCGCGCTCAACGCGACCGTCAACTACGGCGGCGGTGATGTCGTCTACGGCATGATCCAGACCAATGTCTGCGCCGAGCCCGGCGACTCCGGCGGCCCGCTCTACGGCAGCAACGGTGTCGCGTACGGTCTGACCTCCGGCGGCAGCGGAAACTGCACCTGGGGCGGTACGACCTTCTTCCAGCCGGTCACCGAGGCCCTGAGCGCCTACGGGGTCAGCGTCTACTGACCCGACCCGCACCCGGTGTCCGCACCTGGTGCGCGCACATGGTGCCCTCCCGGCACCCGCACGACCGAACCCTGCAGCCAGCAGCGGGCGAGCCCCCGCACGGCCCATGCCGTGCGGGGGCTCGCCCTTGTTCGGCGGACGGAGTTACCGTCGAGGTACACGTGAGTACGTCCTCTCATACGCCCACTTCGGACCCTGGGGGCCGTGATGGTCGAGGAGCTGGTGACTGCGGGAATCTCCCTCGCGTCCGTCGGCGCGGTGTACGTGATGTCGGCGGCCCGGGTGGTGCGGCAGTACGAGCGGGGGGTGGTGTTCCGGCTCGGCCGGCTGAGGTCGAAGGTGCGGGGGCCGGGGTTCACGATGATCGTGCCCGTCGTGGACCGGCTCCAGAAGGTCAACATGCAGATCGTGACGATGCCCGTGCCCGCGCAGGAGGGCATCACGCGGGACAACGTGACCGTGCGGGTGGACGCCGTCGTCTACTTCAAGGTGACCTTGCCGGCCGAGGCGATCGTGCGGGTCGAGGACTACCGGTTCGCGGTCTCGCAGATGGCGCAGACCTCGCTCAGGTCCATCATCGGCAAGAGCGAGCTGGACGATCTGCTCTCCAACCGCGAGAAGCTCAACCAGGGGCTGGAGCTGATGATCGACAGCCCCGCCGTGGAGTGGGGCGTCACCATCGACCGCGTCGAGATCAAGGACGTCTCGCTGCCCGAGACGATGAAGCGCTCCATGGCCCGGCAGGCCGAGGCCGACCGTGAGCGGCGGGCCCGGGTCATCAACGCCGACGCCGAGCTCCAGGCGTCGAAGAAGCTGGCGGAGGCCGCCGGGGTGATGTCCGACCAGCCCGCCGCTCTCCAACTCCGGCTGCTGCAGACCGTGGTGGCGGTCGCGGCCGAGAAGAACTCCACGCTCGTCCTGCCCTTCCCGGTGGAGTTGCTGCGGTTCCTGGAGAAGGCCCAGCAGCAGGGGCCGGCGGTGCCGCAGGCTCCGGCGAGGCCGGCACCCGAAGTCGAGCGGCAACCGGTGCAGGAGCAGCTCCCGCCCTCCGCTCCCCGTCTGGATGCGGACCCCGAAGGATCGAAATCCGGACAGGACTAGACCTCGTGGGTTGTTGAGATTCTGGTCGCCGCATGTGTTTGCGGTGTGAACTTTCGGGGTTGGATACCGGTCGGTAACGACGCATGGGGCGCACGCCCGCTGATGTGAGGCGGCGGAGTGCGCGTCCTGAAGTCGACCTTGTGTGCTCCCTGTGGCCTGGGAATAGTGGGCGGCACAAGTTGGCATGGACGCGACTGACCGAAGCTTTTGCGGTCGGTCGCCTCCGTGCCGATACGCCTTCCGGCCGACCGGGGTCCCCACGCCTCTGGCGGCCAACCCCCCACAGGAGGACGTGAGTTGAAGCACCGACGTATATCCGGGCGGCGTACCGCCGTGGCAGGTGCCGGTATCGCCGCACTGGTCGCCGCGGGAGTCACCTTCCAGACTGCGAACGCCAGTGAGGCTCCGCGGACCCCCGAGCTGAAGACCCTCTCGATCGAGGCGGCCGGAAAGCTCGCCTCGACCCTCGGCCAGGACCTCGGCGCCGACGCGGCGGGAACGTACTACGACGCGAAGAGCAAGCTCCTCGTCGTCAACGTGCTCGACGAGTCCGCCGCCGAAGCCGTCGAGGCGGCCGGCGCCGAGGCCAGGCTCGTGGAGAACTCCCTCGCCGAGCTGACGAGCGCCCGTACGACGATCGAGCAGGACGCGAGCATCCCCGGCACCTCGTGGGTCACCGACCCGGCGACCAACAAGGTGGTCGTCACCGCCGACCGCACGGTCTCGAAGGCCGAGTGGACCAAGCTGACCAAGGTCGTGGACGGTCTCGGCGCCACGGCCGAGCTCAAGCGCACGAAGGGGGAGTTCAAGCCCTTCGTCGCGGGCGGCGACGCCATCACCGGGGGCGGCGGCCGCTGCTCCCTCGGCTTCAACGTCATCAAGGACGGCGAGCCGTACTTCCTGACCGCCGGGCACTGCACCGAGTCCATCTCGACCTGGTCGGACTCGTCCGGCACGGTGATAGGCGAGAACGAGGACTCCAGCTTCCCGGGTGACGACTACGGCCTGGTCAAGTACACGGCCGACGTCGACCACCCCAGCGAGGTCAACCTCTACGACGGCTCCTCGCAGAGCATCACCGGCGCGGCCGACGCCACCGTCGGCATGGAGGTCATCCGCAGCGGCTCCACCACCCAGGTGCACGACGGCACGGTCACCGGCCTGGACGCCACCGTGAACTACGGCAACGGCGACATCGTCAGCGGCCTCATCCAGACCGACGTCTGCGCCGAGCCCGGCGACAGCGGCGGTTCGCTCTTCTCCGGCAGCAGCGCGATCGGCCTCACCTCCGGCGGCAGCGGAAACTGCTCGTCGGGCGGTACGACCTTCTTCCAGCCGGTCACCGAGGCGCTGAGCGTCTACGGTGCCGAGATCGGCTGACGGTCGTAGCGGCCCTGGGGCTGATCGGTCAGCGGCCATGGGCTGATCGGCCCGGCGAGGTCCCGCCTCCGCGTTCGCGGGGGCGGGACTTTCGTATGCGCCCGTGCTGCGCGGGACCCGCGTCGGCAGCCCAGGCCGAGAGCACCAGCAGCGGGGCCGTCACGTCGTTGCCCCTGAAGTGCGCGATCGAGCGTGCCGCCCAGGTGCCCGCCCCCCGGCGGCAGGGCCGGCCCGATCGCCCTCCAGAACGGCGGCGGCACCGGCGGCGGCAGGGCACCGCCCGCGTTCGGGGTGCTCGCGATCACCACCAGCAGGACGGCGAACAGGGCAAGGGCGGCGGCGAGCCGGATCACGGCACGCCGCGGATTGGCGGGCCGGGCCCGATTGGAGAGGACCGTGCCGCCGCCGGAGGCGACCAGGAGCGTGTCGGTGGTGCCGGCCGTGTCGATCACCAGGGCGCCATCGATCTCCGAGTGGCACGGCGTTTCCGCAGGTGGGAGAGGCCCGAACGGGCGTCGTACAGGAGTTCGAAAATTGGTTTATGGTGGGGGTGGGAAAGCTGTGAACTGATGTTCGAGTGCCGTTTTCGTCGCGGGGCTCGCCGGAGTGCGGGAGGTGCGTGGTGCCGGGTTTCACGCATCTGCACACCGCGTCCGGGTTCTCCCTGCGATACGGCGCCTCGCACCCGGAGCGGCTGGCCGAGCGCGCCGGTGAACGGGGTATGGACGCCCTCGCCCTCACCGACCGCGACACCCTCGCGGGCGCGGTCCGCTTCGCCAAGGCCTGCGCGAAGGCGGGAATCCGCCCGCTGTTCGGGGTGGAGCTGGCCGTGGGTGAGCCGGAGGAGGGGGTACGGCGGGAGCGGCGGCGGCGCGCTCCCGTCCGTGGCGGTGCTTTCGTCGATGAGTCGGCACCCCGGGTGACCTTCCTTGCCCGGGAGGGCGCGAAGGGCTGGGCGGAGCTGTGCAGAATCGTTTCGGCGGTGCATGCGGAAGGCCGCGAAGGTCCGCCGGTACTGCCCTGGCCGGCCCGCGCCGCCGAAGGGCTGACCGTCCTGCTCGGCCCCGCCTCCGACGTGGGCCGCGCACTCGCCGCCGGACGCCCCGACCGCGCCGCGAAGCTCCTCGCGCCCTGGCGGGAGATCTACGGCGACGCCCTGCGCCTCGAAGCGGTGTGGCACGACCGCAAGGGCACGGGCCCCGGTTCACTGCGTCTGGCCGCCCGCACCGTCGGCTTCGCCGCCGAGCAGCGCGTGCGGCCCGTGCTCGGTAACGCCGTCCGGTACGCCGACCCCGGCATGGGCCCGGTCGCCGACGTCCTCGACGCGGCCCGCCGCCTGGTCCCCGTCGACCCCCGCCGCGAGCTGGACTCCGGCGAGGGGTGGCTCAAGGGCGCGGGCGCCATGCTGCACGCCGCCGAACGGATCGTCGAGGCCGCGGGGTACCGCCGCGACATCGCGTACCGCCTGCTCGAACAGACGCAGGCGACGGCCGCCGAGTGCCTGGTCGACCCCGAGGACGACCTCGGCATCGGGACCGTCCACTTCCCCGAGCCGCACCTCGTCGGCGCGGGCCGCCGCACCGCGCAGCGCGCGCTGGCCTCACGGGCGGCGGCGGGGATGGTGCTGCACGGGTACGACTCGAAGCGCGAGTACTGGGAGCGGATGCACCAGGAGCTGGACGTCATCGCCCACCACGGCTTCGCCTCCTACTTCCTGACGGTCGCCCAAGTCGTCGACGACGTACGGAAGATGGGCATCCGGGTCGCCGCGCGCGGCTCCGGCGCGGGCTCGCTCGTCAACCACCTCCTCGGCATCGCACACGCCGATCCCGTCGCCCACGGGCTGCTGATGGAACGGTTTCTGTCCAAACGCCGGACCGTACTGCCCGACATCGACATCGACGTGGAGTCCGCGCGCCGCCTGGAGGTCTACCGCGCGATCATCGCCCGCTTCGGCACCGAACGGGTCGCGACCGTGGCGATGCCGGAGACGTACCGCGTACGGCACGCCATCCGTGACGTGGGCGCGGCCCTCTCCCTCGACCCGGCCGACATCGACCGGATCGCCAAGTCCTTCCCGCACATCCGGGCCCGCGACGCCCGGGCCGCGCTCGAAGAGCTACCCGAGCTACGGCAGCTGGCGGAGGAGAAGGAGCGGTACGGCCGGCTGTGGGAGCTGGTCGAGGCGCTCGACGCCCTCCCGCGCGGAGTCGCCATGCACCCGTGCGGGGTACTCCTCTCCGACGCCTCCCTCCTCGCCCGTACGCCGGTGATGCCGACCAGCGGCGAGGGCTTCCCCATGTCGCAGTTCGACAAGGAGGACGTCGAGGACCTCGGGCTGCTCAAGCTCGACGTGCTGGGCGTACGGATGCAGTCGGCGATGGCGCACGCGGTGGCGGAGGTGGAGCGGGCGACGGGGGAGCGGATCGACCTGGACGACCTCGACATCGAGAAGGGCGACCCGGCGACGTACCGGCTCATCCGTTCCACCGAGACGCTGGGCTGCTTCCAGATCGAGTCGCCGGGGCAGCGGGACCTGGTCGGGCGGTTGCAGCCGTCGACCTTCCACGACCTCGTGGTCGACATCTCCCTCTTCCGGCCCGGCCCGGTCGCCGCCGACATGGTGCGGCCGTTCATCGCGACCCGGCACGGGCGGGCGCCGGTCCGCTACCCGCACGAGGACCTCGAAGGGCCGCTGAAGGAGACGTACGGCGTCGTCGTCTTCCACGAGCAGATCATCGACATCGTGCACCTGATGACCGGCTGCGGCCGGGACGAGGCGGACCGGATACGGCGCGGGCTCTCCGACCCCGAGTCGCAGGGGCGGATCCGGGTCTGGTTCGCACAGCACGCGGCCGAGAAGGGGTACGACGCCGAGACGATCGCGCGGACCTGGGAGATCGTCGAGGCCTTCGGGTCGTACGGATTCTGCAAGGCGCACGCGGTCGCCTTCGCGGTGCCGACGTACCAGTCGGCGTGGCTGAAGGCGCACCATCCGGCGGCGTTCTACGCGGGGTTGCTCACGCACGATCCCGGGATGTATCCGAAGCGGCTGCTGTTGGCGGACGCGCGCAGGAGAGGGGTGCCGATCCTGCCGCTGGACGTGAACCGGTCGGCGGTCGCACACCGTATCGAACTGGTGTCCGGTTCTTTGGGAGGCTGGGGTATCCGGCTGGCCCTCTCCGACGTGCACGGCATCAGCGAGGCCGAGGCGGCGCGGATCGCGGACGGGCAGCCGTACGCCTCACTGGTCGACTTCTGGGAGCGGGCCCGGCCGAGCCGTCCGCTCAGCCAAAGACTCGCCCAGGTGGGGGCGTTGGACGCCTTCGGGGCCAACCGGCGTGATCTGCAACTGCACCTGACGGAACTGCACCGGGGAGCGCGCGGTGCGGGCGGAGGCCAACTCCCCCTGGCCGGAGGGCGGAAGACCGCGCCGGCCGGGCTGCCCGGCCTCTCCTCGGCGGAGCAGCTCAGCGCCGAGCTGGGCGTGCTGTCGATGGACGTCTCGCGCAATCTGATGGACGACCACCGGGAGTTCCTCGACGAGCTGGGCGTGGTCTCCGCGCGGCGGCTGCGGGAGGCGCGGCACGGGGAGACGGTCCTGGTCGCGGGCGCCAAGGCGGCGACCCAGACCCCGCCGATCCGGTCCGGCAAGCGGGTCGTCTTCACCACGCTCGACGACGGCACCGGCCTGGTCGACCTCGCCTTCTTCGACGACTCCCACGACACCTGCGCCCACACGGTCTTCCACTCCTGGCTGCTGCTGGTGCGCGGGGTGGTGCAGCGGCGGGGGCCGCGCAGCCTCAGCGTGGTGGGCTCGGCGGCCTGGAACCTCGCCGAGCTGGTCGAGTTGCGAAGGGAGGGCGGGCTCGACGCGGTGGCACCGCGGCTGGCTGGGCCCAAGGGGGAGCCAGGGGCGTCCGACGCGGGCGATGCCACGAACGGCCGCCGCATCCGGATGTCCACCGGATACGAACTGCATCCGTGGGCGGATCTGCGTCCGGCGGGCGAAGAGCCCACGAAGGTACGGAAGTTGTGGCACCAGAGTCCAGGGAGTGCGGGATGACCATCCTCTGCGTACGTTTCCAGCTGCCTCCGATGCACGAGGCCGCCGCCTTGCCTCAACTCCTCGTCCTTGTCGAGGACTTCACCCCGGTCGTCGAGGCGCTGCCACCCGACGGGGCGCTGGCCGATCTGCGGGGCGCCGAGCGGTACTTCGGGCGGGGTGCCGGGGAACTGGCCCCGCTGATCCGGGTGCGGGCCCTCGCCCGGTACGGCGTCGACTGCGCGATCGGCGCCGGGCCCGGCCCGATGCTCGCCCGGATGGCCCTGCGTGAGGCCGCGCCCGGGGGAATCCGGGTGGTACCCCAAGAGCCGGACGCCATAACGGAGTTCCTCGCGGAGCAACCCGTCGCCGCGCTGCCCGGCGTCGGCCACGCCACCGCCCGCACCCTGTGCGAGTACGGCCTCGACACCGTCGGCAAGGTCGCCGCCGCGCCGCTGTCCACACTGCAACGCCTCACCGGCGCCAAGGCCGGACGCGAACTCCACGAGAAGGCCCACGGCGTCGACCGCGGCCGGGTCGTCCCGAACGCCACGGCACTCCCCCACTCTCGACTTCGCTCGAGCGGGGGGACCTCCATCCTCGCCGCCGAACGCCCCTTCTCCCGCGATGAGTTGGACCCCGACCGGCACCGCCGCGCCCTGCTCTCCGCCGCCGGGGAACTGGGGTCCCGGCTGCGCGCCCTGGACAAGGTGTGCCGCACGCTGACCCTCACCGTGCGGTACGCCGACAGCTCCACGACCACCCGCAGCCGCACCCTCAAGGAGCCGACCGCCCACTCCCCGGCGCTCACCGCCACCGCGTACCGCATGTACGAGGCGCTCGGTCTGCAGCGTGCCCGGGTGCGTGCCGTCGCCCTGCGCGCCGAAGGGCTGGCCCCCGCCGAACAGGCCTCCTGCCAGCTCACCTTCGACCCCGTGGACGAGAAGGTCCGCCGTATCGAGGAGGTCGCGGACAGAGCACGGGCCAAGTTCGGTCCGGGAGCGGTGATTCCGGGCACGCTGGCCGCGTAACCCGCCTGCCGAGCCGGTCAGTTGGCCCACGGCGGCACGATCCGCGTACCGTCCGCGAGCTCCGCCGTCAGGCCGACGGAGGTGGTGACCCAGGTGACCGCGGTCCGCTCGGCCGGGTTCTCGACGGCGAGGGTCGCACGAGCCTCACCGCTCCGCTCGGGCTGTGCAGGGAGGCGCGGTTGTGGCGACATGCCTTGGTGAGTGGGCGCTCATGACTCGACCGGAGCGTACCTTGGCGGCCATGCCGAGGGCGGACGCACAAACCGAAGGGGTACCGGCGCCTGCGTAGGGCCGTGCGGTGTCGCGGTTGTCGGGCACCGCCGGTCTACACCGTCGTGGCTTGGCGCCGTTGCGGCGGGGTTGGGGGGGGCGCCCGCGGGGGCCCCCACCC